>MNYV01000016.1 GCA_001873285.1 Nitrospirae bacterium CG2_30_53_67 | reverse complement strand
GACACGCGATTGCCCCGGCACCCTTTTCTTCAGATTCCGGATGATCATGCTCTCTCTGAAATAGTGGCGTGGGCCGAAGAATTCCGGCTCTTCGCCCCATGCCATCTTTTTTGCCTGATCGCAAGAAGGAGTCATCGTGCAACCTCTTATATAGCTTTGCACAAATAATGCTATATATTGTCATTCTCCGACCCAACCGGAGAATCCAGAACCCCTCTCTGGATTGCCCGATCAAGTCGGGCAATGACAAAACAAAGAATTGTATTGTCCGGTCGAGCCCCGGTAAACCGAGGGCAAGCCGGACAATGACAAAAACAACGATGTCGTCTCATTCCATGATTACAAACCCAGTCATTCCACGCACCACCCCCTGTCATTCCCCGACTGGATCGGGGAATCCAGATATTAACTCCTCATACAAATCTTTCCAATCCGGGTTCAACTTTTCAATCATATCCATTTTCCATTTTCGATTGTATTTTTTCAATCTCTTCTCTCTATTGAGAGCATATTCTGCGTCTTCAAACTGTTCATAATAGACAAGTTTATCTACACCATATTTTTCAGTAAACCCTTCCACTAATTTATTCTTATGCTGCCAAATACGCTTTATCAAATCAGAGGTTACTCCAATATACAAAGTACCATTTCGCTGACTCGCCAATATGTAAATGTAATAACTCTTTTCCATATAAATCTGGATTGTCCGGTCGAGCCCCGGTAAACCGCCCCGGCAAGCCGAGGGCAAGAGGGCAGGCCGGAGAATGACGAAACAAGGAACTGGATTGCCCGATCAAGCATGCCCTCCGACCCTCCGATCAAGTCGGAGGGCAGGCCCGATCGTGGGGTCGGGCAATGACAAAACAATGATGTCCTGTCATTCCACGATTACAAACCCTGTCATTCTCCGCACCACCCTCTGTCATTCCACGACTTGATCGGGGAATCCAGACGCCGTTCCCCGGCTTGACCGGGAAATTTAAACAATTAAAGAAACTGGATTGTCCGGTCGAGCCGGACAATGACAAAGTGTAAAACCGTTTAATAGGCCTGCCTGTACAATGGCAGACAGGTATTCGTCTATTATCTGAAGTCCGGTCAGATCTGTCTGCGTGCGGACACGCACAGGCAGGCCGGAGAATGACGAACTATAAATCCCAAACATCAGAGTGTTGAAAAATTAGGAGTTGCACGCAAACCTCTTTCCGATCTCCTCGGCCAATCCGGCAGTCAGCTTTGCCTGGGCCAAATGACCCCTGAATAACTCCAATGCATTTTCTGAGAGTCGGCGTTTAAGTTCAGCATCCTCTTTCAGCCGCAGAATGGATTCCTTTATAGACTGGATATATGGCGGTTCACAGAAAAGGACATCGTGTCCGCCGGTCAACAATTCCGAGAAGGCTTGGGATGCACGCGTCACCACCGGTTTGCCCATGGCCAAGCATTGAAAGACCTTGTTGGGGATGACCCGCCGCGCCTTGTCCGTATCTCCGAAGATCCCGAGACAGACATCCGCCTGATGGATATATCCCGGAAGCTCTTCATATCTCACCCACTCGATGAACTCGATATTCCTGAGTTCAAGCTTTAAAGCCAATTCGCGGATCTCGCGAGAGAGCTGGCCTTTCCCGATCATCTGAAATCGGATCTCCTGATTCCCCTCCAACGCTTTGGCCGCGTGAAGGATATGATGGATCCCATGAAGGGGAATATATTTCCCGTAAAAAAGGACCCTGAACACCCCGTCCTGCATGGGGGCGCTTTGTCTCGAGTAAAATAGATTCTCTTCGGCCCCGACGAAAACCCTGATGAATTTCTTCCGGTCAACATGAAAAAGTGCGGCGATATGTTCGATATGCGTATCCGTGTCCAGGATAACAAGGTCGGAAAGTTTCATCGACCACTTGTCCAGATAATAAAGGAGTTTCGCGAGAACCGACCTTTCCCGAAAAATCCCCCGGTCAAGGACAAGGGTATCATAAAGGGAGATCAGAGGGTTGAACACAAGAGGCCGCCGATGCACAAGGTTTAATAACTTTGCCAGGAGAAGATCCATCTGACCGATATACCCCACCATGAGAATATCGAATGGTCCGATCCGAAAATACCGGAAGCAGAGATGGATATACCCCCACAGGAGCCGGAAGCTGAGCAGCGTCAGATTGATGAATGAAAGATACCCGCCGGTTTTGTGATGCTCTCTCTCCCATAAAGGATAATGGCATTCGATCACCTCCACCCCGTTTCTTCGGAGTCCTTCAATGATGACCCTGTTTCTCGGATAATTCTTCTCATAGGTCCCAAAATAACAGATCTTCAGATGGGAATGCCCCTCACCCCCACCCTCTCCCCAGAGGGGAGAGGGGACTCGGTCGTTTACATCCCTCTTTCCACTACTATTATTTCCTCTCCCCGTTAGGGAGAGGATAAAGGTGAGGGGGAAAATTTTCATGCCTCTTTGTGAGCCCAGGTCTCGTGGATGTTTCATATGAGTTTTTTCATAATGATCGAAGGGTCTTCTTTCTTCCTGTCGGCATGCATCGAATGGATCAGCATCTCACCGAGCAGGCCCATGGAGATGAACTGGATCCCCATGATGATCGCCACCCAGCCGAAGACCATGAGGGGCCGGACATGCATGGGATATCCGAGGAGCCACTGCACGGCAAAAAAGGCGCTCAATGCCATGCCGGGGATGAGACAGAGCAGTCCGATGCCGCCGAAGAAGTGGAGGGGCCTTTTAAGATAACGCGTCAAGAAAAGAATGGTCAGGAGGTCCAGGAACCCCCGCGTGAAGCGCTCCATGCCGTACTTTGACACCCCATGAATTCTCGGATGATGTTCCACCTTGATTTCGGCAACCCTGAATCCCTTCCACCTGGCGAGCACTGGGATGAACCGGTGCAGTTCCCCGTAGATCCGGATATTCCGGATCACGTCCTTCCGGCAGCACTTGAACCCGCAGTTGAAATCATGGAGCTTGATCCCCGTCATCAAAGAGACCGCCCGGTTGAAGATCCGGGACGGCAAAGTCTTCCCGACCGGGTCCATTCTCTTGAATTTCCAACCCGAGACAAGATCAAATCCTTCATCAAGTTTTTCAAGAAAATGAGGAATCTCCTGAGGATCGTCCTGCAGGTCGCCGTCCATGGTAAAGATGATGTCTCCGGAGGCATGTTCGAAACCCACGGACAGGGCCACGGCCTTGCCGAAGTTATCCCGCAACTGGATGACCTTGGCCATGGGGTCTTTTGCGTGAAGCGCTTCGAGTTTCTCGCTCGTGCCGTCCCTGCTTCCGTCATCCACAAAGATGATCTCATAGGGACGGGCAAGAGGGGCCAATGCCGCGTGCAGAGAATTCAGGAGATCTTCAAGACTTCCGGACTCGTTGAATACCGGGATGACGATGGATAGGTCAAACTTTTGAGTCATTCGCCGCTCCTGCAGCCCAAATTTCCGGATACAATTTCCTGACAGTCTTGCTAACCTATTAAATTATAAAATATTTTCCTGGCTTAGACAATACAATAAATTGGTCAGATCTTTTTACTCTCCAATATGTAAACATAATAATATTTCATAGGGTTACTCTGAGTGAAAATAGATTCCTGCCTCCGCAGGAATGACAGTTTATAATATTGAATGGATTTCTGCTCCCTGCATACCACTTTATATCATTACATAATTAAAGCGACATAATATATCTAAGGTTGCATAGTATACTTAATCTTGTCCACCCTGTCGTCATTGCCCGACCCCCCGGTCGGAGTCGGAGGGCAGGCCCGATCGGGCAATCCACCCTTCGACAGGCTCAGGGTGACAATTGTCATGGTGAGCTTGTCGAACCATGGATTCTCCGGTCAAGCCGGAGAATGACGATATGGACAATATGTAGCCTCATTTATGCAAGGCTATATTGCAAGGCAAGCTTCGTAGAGCCTGCCCTACACTTGATCCGAAGAATGAGAGATCCGTTTACTCACCTTCGAGCCTGCGCTCTCCGATCCGCATGGGGAGATAGAGAAAAAGCATGTTCAGAAGCAAAACTGCGGCAAAAAAGAGCCCGATGACCACCTTGGCGCGTGTCAGGAGGGTTTCCTTGGAGACCTCGCCTAAAAAAATCCCGATGGTGGGTACGGACTCCAGGGCAATGGTGCTCAGGATCAGAAGCAGGGCCAGAAGCATATAATAGGTCCCGCGAAGGCCGGTTGAGACCTGGGATAGGTTCTCCGCCTCAAAGTTCGGATAGGCGGCGCCCATGCCCACGGAAAGCCCGGTGATGGATGCGGCAAGGAGAACGCCGGTGCCCATACTGATCATGACCATCCAGGTCTTGACATGGAGAAAGAACGTGGAGATACCCGTCAGTAACAGAGTCAGAAAGAGCATGGGGATGAAATTGACGAAAAACTTGTTCCAGAGAAATGTCCGGATGCTGATCGGCGCGGTCCGGATCAGCCAGAAGGCCCTTCCTTCCAGGCTTACGGAAGGATACAGAAATCGCACGGCAATCGAGGCCATCACGACACCCACAAGTCCGATATTGAGAAAGGCCACCATATATTTGATGCCCAGCCCCACCAGCGTCCCCCATTCAAGAGGCAGGGCCTTGATGCTGAACAGGTAGATGACGATCAGGGTGACAAGCAACGGAATCTGAGACCACTGCCCTTCATCCCGGATGAAAAGGAGAATATCCTTTTCGGACAGGCCGCGTCTGACTTTGCCGGACATTTTGTAAATCAAAAACCGGATGATTCGGCAGATCCCGAAGATTGAAAGCCATCTCCGGTTCTGCACGGACGTCTCGGACAGGGTGAAGAAAACCTTTTTTCCTTCCTGTGCCTTGAGCCACCCTGCGGCATAGAGGGCCTCAAAGGTCCAGTATCCGAAGACCATCATGGCCGCCCCGGTTGAGGCAAGGAGTACGGCATAAAACACGGGAGTCCCTTCGCCGGTATGGAAAAAGGGACCCAGGGCTTCGGCGGCCCACATGCTCGGAAGAAAGGGCGATGCCGGCGCCTGCATGCCGGCCAGAAACATGGTCAGGTTGGCAAACCATTCCGGATTGATCAGGCGTTCCGGACGCATGAACCGAACCAGCATATAAAGGAGCGCGAAGATCAGGAACCCCAAAAACACGAAAAGGCTCTTTCCCCGTCGTGCGGGGAGGACCGACATGATCAGGATGGTCAGCCATATCCCGATGCCTACGGGTATGGTCACGAAAACCGCAAGGATAAAGAGGAGCCAGGGATAATACCAGGCATTCACGAGAAACTGGAGCCCGAAGGCAAAGAACACGGGGATGCCGAAAAGAAGGACCATCCAGGATGCGCTGATCAGGGTTTCGATCCACTTCGCCGCATAGATCTTCCCCCGTGAGACAGGAAATGAAAGAAGCATGGGGAGCTCCTGGGAAAGATAGAAACGGCTGATGGCCGTGATGATCCCGCTGAACATCAGGATGAAGAAGCTGATCAGGATAAAAAGCGAGAGCCCCTTCAAGGTGAGGATCCTCCCGGCATCCGGGGAAAGGCTCTGAAGACGGGACAAGGCATGGCTCAGCAGAACGATACTCCCCCCCCAGAATCCTCCGCCGAAAATCAGGAGGAAAAAGGTTCTGAAGTAGAGGGTCCGGTCAAACCTGAGGATCCGGTTCTTGAATGCCCACCATTGGGGCGCAAGCAAAATCAGGATCTCTTTCATGGTCTCTCCACCTCGTGACTACAGTATTTTCAAAACCTAACCACGGAGAACACAGAGAATTCCTCGGATATTAATAGGCTGTTTGTCATTGTCCGGTCCCCCGATCAAGTCGGAGGACAGGCCCGACCGGACAATCCACCCTTCGACAGGCTCAGGGTGACAATTGTCATGGTGAGCTTGTCGAACCATGGATTCCCCGATCGAGTCGGGGAATGACAGCATCATTGATTCGTCATCATCCGGCTTGACCGGATGATCCAGTATTACGACCTGGTTCCCCCGGTCAAGCCGTGGGACGACATCTGGATTCCCCGATCGAGTCGGGGAATGACAATGACCGTGACTACAGGATCTTGATCAGATCCGCCATCTCCTCGCCGCCGGTAAGGTGGAGGAAAACATCCTCCAGCCCTCTGCCGCTCATGCTGGCCTGCTGCCGGATTTCTTCGGAGGTCCCTTCCGCAATCAGCCTTCCCTTCAGGATGATCCCCATCCGGTCGCACATCTTCTCCGCAATCTCAAGGATATGGGTGGACATCATGATCGTCATCCCGTGGTCCCTGGAAGACTGCATCATCTCCCTTAAAAGCCTCGCCCCCTTGGGATCGAGACCCACCGTGGGCTCGTCCAGGATCAGGATTTTCGGTTTTCTGAGGAATGCCGAAGCCATGCAGAGGCGCTGCTTCATCCCGTGCGAGAAGTTACCGATGAGTTCATCCTGCCATTTTTCGAGCTCGAAAAGTTTCAGAAGTTCCTGCCCCCGATCCTTTAAGGTCTGATCATCCAGTTCATAGAGTCCTGCAATGAAACGGAGGAATTCCCATGCCGTCAGTTTTTCATAGAGGTACGCCCGGTCAGGCACGTAGCTGATCATCTTTTTGGCCGGGATCGGTTCTTTCTGGATGTCATACCCGGCGATCCTGATGGTCCCTGAGGTCGGCTTCAAAAGCCCCATGATCATCTTGATGGTCGTGGTCTTGCCGGCGCCGTTGGGACCGAGCAGTCCGTAGATCTCTCCCTCCTTGAGTTCAAGACAGAGGCCGTCCACGGCCGTATAACCTCCGTACTGTTTGACAACATGATTGATGGTGATCATAAGACCTCCAACACTTGGATCCGTATCTTACCGATCTCTCGGATAAAAGCGAGAAGATCTTCCATGCCGCCCGTGACAAACCGTATCCGTGCGGCGCCGGCCGGCCATTCCCCCCGTGTCGGATCTACGGGCACCCACCGTCCGATCCAGACCTCGGCCCATGTATGAAAATAAAAGAGCCCGCGGACCGGAACCAGGCCTGCAACCATGCGGGTCGGAAGGCCGGCGGCCCTGGCCGCGGCTGTGTACAAAACCGTATACTCCAGGCACTCACCGGCCCTGTATTTGTGCGCATCCAGAGCCGTAGGAATCAGGGCGCTCGGCTGTGCCTGTATCCAACCGTACATCCTTCCCGTGAGACTCCCGGACACCAGGGCCGCGTCCGTCAAACCGCCCCGAACAGCCTTTGAGAATTCCTTGATTTTCGGATCATCGCTCTGCACCCAGGGCGTCGGTTCAAGGTATGGTTTCATGTCGTCCCCTGCGTAGGGAAGATCATAAGTATCTTTCTTGACTTCTTCCTCGGTATAACGCCGGATCTCGACCCTATCCCCGTTCACGGTCTGATCGTCTCCATTGAGCGCGGGGAATCGCGCAGGATCAATACCTTCGATTCTGACCGTCATCCCCTTCACCTTGGACGGCTCCGAGATCACGATATTGCTCTTGACCGTGGGGAGCATCAGGTAATCAAAAAACACCCCCTTTTTCAGGGCCGCTTTTGCCATCACCTCCGTCTCGTACATGACCAGGATCCCTGTGGGAAGTTCCTCACGCAGCGTGACCCCGGCCTCACTCATCCAGAACCGGTCTCTCATCCCTGGATAAGACAGGGTGACGCGATAGGCCGTATAAACCTGAATGCCCGACTTGACCGGGATCATATCCTCCACCTCGGCTGTGCCCTGAACCACATTCAGGGTTAGGAAGTCAAGCACGGCGAACTGAACCTTCCTCCCCATGACAAGCCCCTCCTCGAAAAGGGCGGCCTTGACCGTCAGCGGGAAATACGGGGGCTCCTTCATCTCCCTGTTGACGGCCCGGTGCTCTCCGCCTTTCTCCATGAACATGACCATGAGGCCGTCTTTAAATTCACCGTGCGCCTTGTACGACGACCCATCGACATCGCTCTCATAGTCGAATGACTTGACCCGGTATCCGGCATCCGAAAGACAGCGAAGGTCGTCCCTGACTGTTTCCTTGTTTCCATTCCGGTTCAGGGTCATCTCCGCGTGCTGGACAAAACGGTATTCGTTCCCGATCTTCTCCGTGGTGAAGTGCAGATGTCCGATCTTTTCCTTGTATTCCCCTGTCTCTGATTTCCGGGAGAGGTAAAGACCGAACCACTGGTCATGGATCCTGAAGAAATCGCCGCTGATTTTCTGCATGGGCGAGATGGCCACTCCGGAAACATAATGGCGGTAAATAAGCAGGGAAAAAACAAAAACCCAGGCAGCGACAATCCCGCAGGTCAGCAATCGAAACGACCGAACCGACATAAGCCTTGCCCCTTTTTCCTCTGTCGTCATTGCCCGACTTGATGATTGATCAAGCGATCACCAAAGCTCCAGCAATTGAGTCGTCATTGCCCGACCCCCCGGTCGGAGTCGGAGGGCAGGCCCGATCGGGCAATCCATGGTTCGACAAGCTCATCATGACAATTGTCACCCTGAGCCTGTCGAAGGGTGGATTCTCCGTTCGAACCCCGGTAAACCGCCCCGGCAAGCCGAGGGCAAGAGGGCAAGCCCGGTAAACCGTCCCGATAGATCGGGACAAGCGGGGCAAGCCGGAGAATGACAATATTTAACCTTCCTTTTGCAATCCTACTAAACATCTATCTTTTTAAATGATTATACCATATTCTCAATGTAATACAAGAGGTTTTTTAGGCGGACTGAAACACGATCCGGATATACCGAAAATTTCTGCGTTATTCCTTAAGATGACCGCTGCCTCTATGCTAAAAATTACGTTTAAATAACCATCATGAGCAAAACCTTTAATTCATTCAACATGCACAAATCTTCATTGACAGGCCATAGGCCTTCCCCTATTATACTTTTATCAGATCAACAGGGAATCATACGTGTTCTCTGTGTGCTCTGTGGTTAGAATTCAACAATACGGTCTTTTGCAGAGGAGAAAAACGCCTATGAACATCAAACGCGGCATGACTCTGATCATCCTGTTCACCATGCTTCTCTTTTACAGCGGCTGTGCCTATGTCAATGTCAAAACCCCCTACGATGCCGATCTCAACCTGACGGAACTTGGGACCAAGAGCGGGACCGCCAGCGCCTACAGCCTTTTATGGCTCGTATCATGGGGGGACGCCAGCTATGCCGCCGCAGCAAAGAACGGAGACATCAAGGTCATGAGACATGCGGACCAGGAGGTCGTTCAAGTGCTCTTCGGACTCTATTCCAAATGGACCGTGGTGGTTTACGGAGATTGATCAGGCAAGGGAGCATGATCTCATATGCCGCATAAAAGAACACTCATTCCAATCATTGTCTTGCTGTCCGCCCTCATGGCCGGTTGTGCGGGTATAACCGGGAGGGCTGGAAACAGCGTCTTGAACGGTTATGTTTACACCCACATCCGCATCCCCTATACGATCAACCTCGACAACACCCCTGCCTCGGCCCATCAAGCCGCCGGAAAGATCCTTCAGATCAACGAGCCCTTTTCCGGCTACGGTCTCTACGCCAAGCTCAAATCCAATGCTTTCGGCGATATCGCTAAGAAACATGGGTTGAAAAAAGTCTATTTCGCAGACGTGGAGATCAAAAACATCCTCGGTATATGGAGAGATGAAACCATCCATATCTATGGAGAATAGAACCCCACAGTCCCTCTTCGCTTTCCCGGTTCTTTTTGATTTGTACATGGGTCATGTGGGGTCAGACCTACACATTGCACAATTTTCTTATCTCACTTTCCAACGACTTGATTTTCCGGTCCAGCGTTCTGTCCTGCAAACGCAGACCGTCCAAACGCCTGGCCACCTGATTCACCTGTAGAGTAATAAATCAAAGATGACGGCACGGATTGAACGATCCATCAAAGCCTGGTGTGTGATATGTACTTCAAACATCGGGGAAGAAAAAAAGACGAATCCCGCCATGCGTTGCAGGACCCTTGATGAGTTCAATGCCCTGCCCTGATGGAAAGAATGCCTTGAAGCCCTGAGCCGGACTCATCTCCGGTCCACAAGAAGCTGATTAGCATTTAGGTAAACCCCCGGCTCTGCCGGGAGACTCCCAGAGTTTGGCCATTCCGGGAGTATGCAGTTAACCGAAATGCTTTACCCCTCGCCCTTGCCCTCTCCCACAAGGGGAGAGGGAACTGCCAGTGGGCTTCCCCTCCCTGGATGGGAGGGGATGGAGGGGAGGGTGTTTTTAACCGTTTGCGAATAGGCCCCTTTGAGGAGCCGGCAAACGTCAAGCCTCCGGCTTTGCCGGAGGTTGATGACTCAAAATATATTGCATCTCATCTTCTTTTTCTATATGGTATCCTGACACAAAACACAACATGATGGAGGATGTCCGAACTTATGAGCGAGGAACCGAACAAGGTCATCTACTCCATGGTCGGGGTCAGCAAGTATTACGACAAGAAGCCGGTCATCAAGGATATCTATCTTTCTTATTTTTACGGCGCAAAGATCGGCGTCCTGGGGCTGAACGGATCAGGCAAGAGCACGCTCCTTCGCATCCTGGCCGGCGTGGACAAGGAGTTTAACGGCGAGACCGTGCTCTCACCCGGCCATACGGTCGGCTTTCTTGAGCAGGAACCCGGGCTGGATCAAACAAAAACCGTCCGTGAGATTGTAGAAGAAGGGGTCAAGGAGACCGTGAACCTGATCCAGGAATACAACCGGATCAATGAGAAGTTTGCCGCGCCCATATCGGACGACGAGATGAACAAACTCATCGAGCGTCAGGGGGAGGTGCAGGAGAAGCTCGATGCGCTGAACGCCTGGGATCTGGACTCACGGCTGGAGATGGCCATGGATGCCCTGCGTTGTCCGGCAGGAGACACGCCCGTAAAAATCCTATCGGGCGGAGAGAAGCGCCGCGTGGCGCTCTGCCGGCTCCTCCTTCAGAATCCGGACATCCTGCTCCTTGACGAGCCG
>MNYV01000015.1 GCA_001873285.1 Nitrospirae bacterium CG2_30_53_67 | reverse complement strand
ACAAGATCCTTCAAGGTCCGAAGACTAATCTTCTCTTTTTCATAAAACCGGCGGTAACTCCTGTTTTTAATAACCAGATCTCTCAGCATGGGTGATCTCCTCCTGACCGCGTCATCCCTGACGCCTCATGGTTTATGTTGCTTCTTCTTCGGGCATTCCGATTTAACCGCTCTGACAGGATGCCTCGACACCTGGAATTTTAGGTTCTTCTCCCATTTAGTGGGTAAAAAGGGTTCAAGGGTCAAAGGGATCAAGGATTCAAGTGAAATACTGAAATGCAAGCAAAATCTCCAGAGAAAAACACTGGACCCCAAGATGCCTTAGTGTAGTAGCCGTCGCGATATTCCGACAGGTCCAAGAAAGACTCCTTGTAGCCGCTGTATTTTTTTTGATGATTTTATACATTCTGTGTAAACATGGCCGGTCAGGCCGTAGCCGTCAGCTGCAGGATCTGATACATAATCTCCCGGGATCCAAGGGCGCCCTTAGTCTTTTCATGAATCATGGCAGAAAGCTGCTGAACCATGGAAACCGAAGGGGTCCAGGAAAACTCATTTTGGAATCGTCTTTCCTTAAATCTTTGTGATGCATCCACCACGTTGGGATATCCGAGTTTTTGCGGCTGGATGGAAGCTATTTCAGCAATAATTTGTTTTCTTCTCTCTTTAAAAGCCGGGTCCGGAAAACCGTCTTTAGTCAATCTGCACCGGCGGAACTCAATCCTCTTAACTTGTTTGGGTTTCTCGTGCTCACAACGCATATGAACCAGCGCCGCCAGGATGACCTTCCCGCCCAATTGCGGGAACACCTGCGAGCCCTCTTCATTGACCAGCCGGTTCAAAGACTCCGAAGAAACCTCCTGAAATCTATCTTCCTGGCCAAGCAGAAATGACCAGACCTCCTCTTTCATCCCTTTCGACCTCCCATCCTGATTATACATATAATCAAGGATTTTGCAATTTTTATTCTCTGAAAAAAACCTAAAAGGTTGCTTTTAACATCGTATTCTAATATGCTGATTCATCACAGCACAAAACCTAAAAAAGGACAACCACCGTGTTTTTGCCTCTGAACGATATGCCCAATCCCAAAGGGATCCCCGTGGTCAACTACCTGCTCATCGGGATCAATGTGGCCGTCTATCTCCTCTACTCCCTCCCCCTGAGCACGGCGCGGCCTGACCTGAACGACCCGGCCATTCTGGAGTATATCAGGGCCATTCCGCAATATCAGAATCTCCCGCTCTACCAGATCATCCATCATATCTCCGCCTATGACCTCTTTGTCTTCACACACGGGTTTAAACCGGCCCACCCGTCTTTGAACGATCTCTTTTTCTCCCTTTTCCTTCACGCCGGTTTCCTCCACCTGTTCGGCAACATGCTTTTTCTCTGGATCTACGGCGACAATGTGGAGCACCGGCTCGGCTATCTCGTTTATCTCCCTGTCTACCTAACAACGGGGGTGATCGCCACCCTTTTCTATTCGCTCTTCCAATTCAACTCTCCCATGCCCATGATTGGGGCATCGGGCGCCATCTCCGGGGTCCTCGGGCTTTATTTCCTCTGGTTTCCCAAGAACAAGGTCCGGGTCTTTGTCATGCTCTTCCCCTTTTTCATGGATACGGTTCTGCTTCCTGCGCGCCTGGTGCTGGGATTCTTCCTGCTTATCGACAACCTCTTACCTTTTCTCTTCACCCCGGCAAGCGCAGGGGGCGTGGCTCACGGGGCGCATATCGGAGGTTTTCTCGCGGGCCTGGCCATTGCCTACGGCGTGGACCGGCCCCCGGAATTCATCAGCCGATTCAGGCGGCGAGCCATCATGGGACGCAGACCTGAAAGCGCCTACACAGAAGAACCCGATCAAGGCGTTCAGTTGCCGCAAAATATTCATGAGGCCCTGCAACGCGGGGATGACATGGAGGCTGCCGCCGGATATTTTTCATCCCCTTCCGCCTCAGCACGAAAGACCATCGATCCGGAAGACCGTCTGCAGATCGGATTTTTCCTTCTCAAGGAGAACCGATACTCCGAGGCCCTCACCGTGTTCAGACAGTATATTGCGGATGATCCCAACGGCCCCTTTCTGGACCGGGCCTATCTCGGCGCCGGGATTGCCCTCTATCAGGGAAAGGGTCTGATCACCTCGGCCTATCAATATTTCCTGACCGTGCTGGACCTCAACCCGGACCCGGAAATCGAAGCCCAGGTTAGAAGATATCTGGATGCCATCCAGTCCATGCAGAAGATGCAGATCAGGAGAAGACCATAAGGGATTGAGGACCTTTCCGAGTCGGAGCTTTGATGAATTCGTATTGACTTCGTTCTTGATTTATCCTCTGTGTTATGTTATCTAAAAGCATTTCCAAAAGAGCGGGTGAAAACATCAGGGTTCAAGCCCCGTTGGAAGTTTTACAAATAAACGAAGAAGAACCGTTATCTAATATTTTTTACTCTTTATCTACCGAAAGGAAGGATGATGGCGAAGACATACAACATTGCGCTTATGCCGGGGGATGGGACGGGCCCGGAGGTCATTGCAGAAGGGGTCAAGGTCATCAAGGCGGCGGCCGAGAGAGAAGGATTCTCGTTGAAGCTGACCCACTATGATTTCGGAGGGGAACGCTACAAACGGACCGGGGAAATCCTTCCGGATTCGGCCATCGAAGAATTCCGTCAGATGGATGCCATCTATCTGGGGGCCATAGGCCATCCCGATGTGAAACCCGGGATCCTGGAGAAGGGGATCCTGCTCCATCTCCGCTTTGCTTTGGACCAGTATATCAATCTTCGGCCGGTCAAACTTTATTCCGGGGTCGAGACCCCGCTCAAGGACAAAGGGCCGGAACAGATTGACTTTGTGGTGGTCAGGGAGAATACCGAAGGGCTCTATTGCGGGGCGGGAGGCTTCCTGAAGAAGGGGACACCGGACGAGGTGGCGATTCAGGAGTCGATCAACACCCGGAAAGGCGTGGAGCGGTGCCTGCGGTTCGCCTTCGACTACTGCAAGAAGAGGAACCGGACGAAGAAGCTCACCCTGTGCGGCAAAACCAATGTCCTGACCTATGCGTTTGATTTATGGGAGCGGGCCTTTTATGAGGTGGCCGGGGATTATCCGGAGATCCGGACCGATTACGCCCATGTGGATGCCACCTGCATGTGGATGGTCAAGAATCCGGAATGGTTCGATGTGATCGTCACCGACAACCTGTTCGGGGATATCATCACCGACCTCGGGGCCATGATCCAGGGAGGCATGGGGATCGCAGCCGGGGGGAATATCAATCCGGAAGGGACCTCCATGTTCGAGCCCATCGGCGGTTCGGCTCCGAAATATACGGGCAAGAATGTGATCAATCCTCTGGCCGCGATCTCAGCCGGGCAGATGATGCTCGATTTTCTGGGTGAAAAAGCTGCAGCCGGCCGGATCGAGAAGGCCGTGATGAAGGCCATTCATAAGGATATGCAAAGCCTTTCCGCAGGCAAGATGGGGCATGGAACCAGAGAGGTCGGTGACATCGTTAAGGCCTATGTTCTCGAGTAGCTTTAGGGTCGCCGGTCTATTTTTCGGATTGACGGTAGAATTAAAATGTGCAAGAATAGCCGGCGTTAAAAAAAATCTTTTATTTTATTGGAATCCATGCGGCTTGTCGAAAAGTTATGGACCTTACCATCATCAAGGAGGCGGCAATGAAGAGAAAGGTTATAGGAGCGCTCTTCTTTTTTTGTGTCTGGACTGTCTTATTTACTTTTTATCTTCCTGCAGGCGCCTTTGCGGAAGACCCCGGGACCAAGCCATTAATCCAGGACGGTGATTACACGTCCTCAATCATGATCAATGCCGATACCGGCGATCTGCTCTATGAAAAAAATATTCATGAGAAGCACCCGCCGGCCTCCATGGTCAAGATGATGCTGATGCTTCTGGTCATGGAGAAACTCAAGGATCATTCCATAGCCCTGACGGACCAGATTACCGTCTCCGCGAGGGCCAGTAAGACCGGAGGTTCCCAGGCCTACCTGAAACAAGGCGAGGTCTTCTCTCTGGAAGAGTTGATGAAGGCGATCGTCATCCATTCAGCCAATGATGCCAGTGTGGCGGTGGCCGAACACATCCTGGGGAGTGTGGAAGGGTGCGTGGACCTCATGAACCGAAGGGCACAGGAATTGGGGTTGAAGGACACGATCTATCACAGTGTGGACGGGCTTCCGCCGGAGAAAAACCAGGAACCCGATCTGTCCAGCGCCTATGACCTGGCCATGCTGGGCAGGGAACTGGTCAAGTATCCCAATATCCTGGAGTGGGGTTCCACGAAGTCCGCGCCTTTTCGGGACGGAAAATTTATCCTGGTCAACACCAATAAGCTGATCGGAAATTTTCCCGGCGCCGATGGGATCAAGACCGGCTATTACCGGGCAGCGGGTTTCGGCCTTACGGCTTCGGCTTCACGGGATGGTCTCCGGATGATCTCCGTGGTCCTCGGCGCGAAAACCAACAAGGACCGGATGCGTGAATCTGCAAGGCTCTTGAGCGTCGGCTTCAATATGTACAAGAAGGTTCAGGTGGTCAAAAAAGGGGAGACGATCGGGAAGGAGGTGCCTGTTTCCGGGGCCAAGGTCAAGAGCACGATCCTTGTGGCGGCGGACGATTTCTCGGTTTTTGTCCTTCGGGGGGCCGAGTCCTCGTTGAGCAAGGTCATTGACGCCCCGTCCGTGATCGAGGCGCCCGTGATCAAAGGGAAGCCTTACGGTTCCATCATCGTCAAGAACGGGGAAAAGGAAATTGCGAAGATTCAAGCCCTTTCCCAGGAAGAGATTCCCAGGGCCAACTTCTTTTACAGGATGATCTCAAAATTCTTATAGAGATGATTCGAAAGGGTTCGGCAGGCTGTTGTTCCTGCCGCCGCAGGCAGCGGCTTGCCCCAGGATACTTCAGTCACGTTTCTATTTGAGACCCACATCCTGCAGCCGGTTCTCACTGTGAAACTTATGTGAGACGCCTCCGCGAATTCTTGTTGTTTTTCAATCTAATCAGTGCTAAGGTTGATGAATTCGTAAGTGCTATATAGTGATATTCCCCTAAGGAAATGGTCAGGAAGACCTGCTAAGAAAATAGGATAAGGGAAAAAATATGAAGCTCTCCGGGGCTGAAATTTTTATTGAATGCCTGAAAAAAGAAGGGGTGGACGTCATCTTCGGTTATCCGGGAGGTGTGGTCTTGAACATCTACGATGTTCTGCACCAACAGCGGGAGATCGCGCATATCCTGGCCAAACACGAGCAGGGCGCCGTGCACGCAGCGGACGGATACGCCAGGGCATCAGGAAAGCCCGGCGTGGTGCTGGTGACCTCCGGCCCCGGCGCCACCAACACCGTGACCGGGATCGCCACGGCCTATATGGATTCCATCCCGCTGGTCGTCTTCACGGGTCAGGTCCCCATGTCCATGATCGGGAACGATGCCTTTCAGGAGGCCGATATCGTAGGGATTACGCGTCCCTGCACCAAGCACAACTATCTCGTCAGCGACGTCTCCAAACTGGCGTCAGTGATCAAAGAGGCCTTTCATATCGCCACGACCGGGCGCAAGGGGCCGGTGCTGATCGATCTTCCCAAGGATGTGTCGGTCAACAAGACGGACTTCAAGTATCCCTCCAAGGTAGACCTCAAGGGATATAAACCGACCTACGAGGGGAACCCTCAGCAGATCAAGCGGGCTTTGCAGTACATGAAAAAGGCGGAGCGGCCCGTCTTCTTCACCGGAGGCGGAGTCATTCAGTCGGATGCCTCCTCTGAGCTGAGGGCCCTGGTGAAGAAGACGCATATCCCGGTCGCCAGTTCCCTCATGGGTCTGGGGAGCTACCCCGGTGAGGACCCCCTCTTTTTGGGGATGCTCGGGATGCATGGGACCTATTGCGCGAATATGTCGGTGCAGAATGCGGATTTGATCATCGCCGTGGGCGCTCGGTTTGACGACCGGGTCACCGGGAAGATCGCAACCTTTGCCCCCAAGGCCGCCATCATTCATATCGACATCGATCCGACCTCGATCAAGAAAAACGTGCCGGTCGATATCCCGATCGTCGGAGACTGTCAGAACGTTCTCAAGGAGATGGGAAAACTTGCCGCAGCGGAGAGCGGTGTGCAATGGAAAAAGAAACACGAATCCTGGATTGCTCAGATCGGCAAATGGGCGCAGGAACACCCCATGAGGTACAGGGAACGCAAGGGCAAGATCGCCCCGCAATATGTCGTGGAGCAGATCTATGAGGTGACCCGCGGGGATGCCATCGTGACCACCGAGGTCGGGCAAAACCAGATGTGGACGGCCCAATACTACAAATTCAAATCCCCCAGGCAGTTCCTCACCTCCGGAGGGCTGGGGACCATGGGGTATGGTTTCCCCGCGGCCATAGGGGCCCAGATCGCCTGTCCGGAGCGGACCGTCTTCGACATTGCCGGAGACGGGAGCATCCAGATGAACATCCAGGAACTGGCCACGGCCGTTCAGCATCGGCTCCCTTTGAATATCGCTATCCTGAACAACAGGTTCCTGGGCATGGTCCGTCAGTGGCAGCAGATTTTCTATGAGTGCCGTTACTCCTACACCTGTCTCTCCAGCGGACCGGACTTTGTGAAACTGGCTGAGGCCTACGGGGCCGCCGGAATCCGGGTGACCCGGAAAGAGGACGTGGCCGATGCCATCCGGGAGGCCATTTCCATCAAGAATACCGTCATCCTGGATTTTGTGATCGACCGTGAAGCCAATGTCCTTCCTATGGTTCCGCCGGGCGCGGCCATCGACGAGATGATCTTTGAAGAGAAAAAAGACAAGAAAAAGTTGACCCCTGAACAAGCGGAAAAGATCACAGGCTGAAACGGCCGATCTGTCCGGGTATCAAAGGGCACACGGACCCGGATCAATAGAATAATAGATGGATAGAGGTCCCTATGCGTCATACCATCTCGGTGCTCGTGGAGAACAAATTCGGCGTCCTGTCCCGGATTGCAGGGCTCTTCAGCGGGCGGGGTTTTAATATCGAAAGCCTGAATGTGGCGGCGACCATGGACCCCTCTCTTTCCCAGATGACGATTGTGACGTCCGGAGACGATAAGATCCTCGAACAGATCACCAAACAGTTGAACAGGCTCATCAATGTGATCAAGGTGATGGATTACTCGGAAGAGAAGGAGTATCTCCAGCGGGAGCTGGTCCTGATCAAAGTGAGCGCGAAGGCCGAGCACCGTGCCGAGGCGCTCCGGATCACCGATATCTTCCGGGCCAAGGTGGTGGATTCCAGCCAGACGCACTATACCATAGAGGTGACCGGGAGTTCGGAGAAGGTCAATGCCATCATCGAGATGCTCAAGCCCCTGGGGATCAAGGGAATTGTCCGGACCGGTCCCGTAGCCATGGTTCGGGAAAGGTGAAAAATATTCGGGTTCAAATATTGAAATTATTTCCAGAGGAACCAACCCAGGAGGAGGAAATGAGATGAAGATCTATTATGACAAGGACGCTGATCTCTCCCTTTTAAAAAAGAAGAAGATCGCCGTCATCGGGTATGGAAGTCAGGGGCATGCCCAGTCCCAGAATCTTAAAGACAGCAAAATGAACGTGGTCGTGGGGGCGATCAAGGGTTCAAAGACCTGGAAACGGGCCGAAAAGGACGGCATGAGGGTCATGGAGACCGCGGAGGCGGCCGCATGGGCTGATCTGATCCAGATCCTGGTCCCTGACGAAAAGCAGGCGTCGGTCTATGAGCAGTTCATTGCCCCCCATCTCAAAAAAGGGGACACCTTGTCTTTCTCGCATGGGTTTAATATTCATTTCGGGCAGATTCTCCCCCCGGAAGAGATCAATGTGATGATGGTGGCGCCCAAAGGGCCGGGCCATCTGGTCAGGCATGAATACCTGCAGGGCGGGGGCGTCCCATCCCTGATCGCCGTCCACCAGGACCCTGCCAAAAATACAAAGAAGATCGCCCTGGCCTATGCCGGCGCCATCGGCGCGGGCCGGGCCGGGATCATCGAAACCTCCTTTAAGGAGGAGACCGAGACCGACCTCTTCGGCGAGCAGGCCGTGCTTTGCGGCGGGTGTACGGCGCTCGTGACCGCCGGGTTTGAGACCCTGGTTGAGGCGGGGTACGCCCCTGAGATGGCCTATTTCGAGTGCATGCATGAGCTGAAACTGATTGTGGACCTGATGCAGGAAGGGGGCATTGCCAACATGCGGTATTCCATCAGCAATACCGCTGAATACGGGGATATGACCAGGGGGCCTCGTGTCATCGGAGCGGGATCCCGGGCAGCCATGAAAAAGATTCTAAACGACATACAGAGCGGGGAATTTGCCCGAGAATGGATCCTTGAAAACAAAGCCAACGCCCCGGTCCTCAAGGCATTAAGAAAGAAGGGGGAGGCCCACCCCATCGAGGAGGTCGGCTCACGGCTGCGGTCCATGATGAGCTGGCTCAAGAAAGACAAACTGGTAAAGGAAAAGTAAATCCCGTTACACCCCGTCTTGAAGTACGGTCTTTTCTGATGATCTGACGGATATCCCATGGATCCCCAGCCTGAAGGCCGTGACTTTCCGGCATGACGGGGCAGACGGTTCTAAAGACAGGGTGTGCAGACATGAACCATACCGTTGAACGCCCCAAGGGGATTTATCTTCTTCCCAATATCTTTACCACCGGAAATCTCTTTGCCGGGTTCTACTCGATTATCGCCTCGGTCAATGGAGAATACGAGAAGGGGGCCATAGCCATTTTGATCGGAGCGATCTTTGATTCCGTGGACGGCAAGATCGCACGGTGGACGCATACATCATCAAAGTTTGGGGTTGAGTACGACTCTCTCTCCGACCTGGTCTCCTTCGGGATCGCCCCGGCTATTCTGAGCTTTTTATGGGCGCTGAAGCCTTTCGGCCGGATCGGATGGCTGACCTCCTTTCTCTTCATGGTGGCGGGCGCCTTCCGCCTGGCGCGGTTCAATGTGAATACCGACGTGGCGGACAAGAAATACTTCGTGGGTCTTCCCATTCCGGCTGGGGCCGGAGTGATCGCCACATCCGTTCTTGCCTACCATCATTTCTTCGGGTATTCCGAATCGGACAAGCCGTTTTGGTTTGTGGTCGTGGTTCTCGGCATCTCCTTCCTCATGGTCAGCAATATCCGCTACTACAGTTTTAAGGACATCGATCTGATCAAACGGCGCCATTTCAAGATCCTGCTTTTCCTTGTTCTCGGCGCCCTGGTGATCGCAGCCGATCCGGAATCCGTCCTCTTTCTGATGAGCGTGGTCTATGCCCTTTCCGGAGTGGTCGAGGGGATCCGCCACAAAAAAAGCGTGGATGTACTTGACATAGATGATGAAGATGTAGTAAAAGAAGACTGATTCTGCCGCAAATACCCCATCTGCGGCGTTACGATATATTCTGGCTTCACTGCGGCGTACCAGAAAAGTACGCCTCATTCGCCAGTAAATATCGTGCCTTGCATCTGGAGCATTTGCAACAGAATCAGGTTTTGTAGTAGTATAGGGTAAAAACTGTGAAGAGGAGTAGTAAGGGTTCCCCCCTGCCTTAGAGAGCCGGCGGATGCTGCGAGCCGGCGCAGGGCGCCCTGAACTCGCCTCGGAGTCGCGAAGGTGAACCTGTTGATCAGGACAGCCGTAGTCTTCGCCGGCTGGCGGCCGTCATCCTGCCGGAAATAAGGGTGACCGGGGTCGGGTCCCTGGCTCACTGAAACAGGGTGGTACCACGTGGGAAATTTTCAGCCCTCGTCCCTGGCTTTTAAAAAGGCTTGAGACGGGGGTTTTTTATTTGCAATCGAGCATAGGATTTAGATATTAGGATTTCGGATTTAAGAACTTGGGGAGTGAGAGGGTAAATCTGATGAACGACATCGTCCGCATTTTCGATACGACCCTGAGGGACGGGGAGCAGTCCCCGGGATGCAGCATGAACATCGAGGAAAAGATCCGTGTGGCCCATCAACTGGCCGCCCTTAAGGTTGACGTGATCGAGGCCGGGTTTCCTGTGGCCTCTCCCGGGGATTTTGAGGCGGTCCGTGAGATTGCCCGCAAGGTCCGAGGGCCGGTCATCTGCGGCCTGGCCAGGGCGCTGGAAAAGGACATCGATGCGGCCTGGGAAGCGGTCAAAGAGGCCGAGCATCCGAGGATTCACACCTTCATTGCGACATCGGACCTGCACCTCAAGTTCAAGCTCAAGATGAGCCGGGAAGAGGCGCTGAAACGGGCGGTCTGGGCTGTCGAGCGAGCAAGGAAATATACCGGCGATGTGGAGTTTTCGGCCGAGGACGCGGCCCGTTCGGACCTCGACTATCTCTGCCGGGTGATCGAGGCGGTTATCGCGGTCGGGGCCGCCACGGTCAATATCCCTGACACGGTCGGGTATGCCATCCCTGATGAATTCGGCCGGCTCATCGCGGC
>MNYV01000014.1 GCA_001873285.1 Nitrospirae bacterium CG2_30_53_67 | reverse complement strand
AATCAATGGTCCCCACGCTCGTGTCGCTGGATGACCAGCTTGTGGCCGTGGCACCGTCCAGGGTGAACTGCTTGGTCTCTCCCACATTCAATCCCGTACCGAATGGGACAATCACGACCTGGCTGGACAGTGCTTCGAAAGCGTCCAGACGCCCGCCGCTCACGGTCACCGAGGCCAGGTCGGAGACGGAATCCACACTTTTCAGGATTCGTGTCTTGATCTTGGCGGCCGTGAGGGTTGAATCCTCTGAAAGGAGAAGACCCGCAACGCCGGTGACAAAGGCCGTGGCCTGGGATGTTCCGTCCTTCCAGTAATAGCTTTCATTCGATGGGCCATCATTCATAATGATGGTGCTGTAGATCAGATGGCCCGGAGCGCCGAGGTCCACATCCTCCACATCCGTGGCGGCTTTTGTGCCCGTCCCGAAATCGGTCAGCTCGTCGCTGAGCCCGGTGGCGGTGACCGAGATGATGTTGTCCAGATTGAAGCGGGCAGGGTACTCCACGGAACTGGTGTTCCCTGCAGCGGTGACGATCAGGGCGCCGCTCTCTCCGGCGCTCTTGATCTCGTCATAGAGGGACTGGCTGAAGCTTGTGAGTCCCCAGCTCGCGTTCATGATGTTTACCCCTTTGTCCACGGCGTACTGGATCGCCGATATGATATTGCTCACGGTTCCCTCGCCGTTCTGGTCAAGGACCTTGAGGATCATGAGCTTGACATTCCAGTTGATGCCGCCCACGCCTTTCAGGTTGTCGGAAACGGCGCCGATGATCCCGCTGATATGAGTGCCGTGGCTGTTCACGCTGCTTCCGGAACGGACATTGTCGTCGTCCGGGTCGTTGTCGTTGTTCACAAAGTCCCACCCGTTTTTGTCGTCCACGTAGCCGTTTCCGTCATCGTCTTTGCTGTTGGAGGCGGTCTCCCCGGAGTTGGTCCAGAGGTGCGCAGACAAGTCCTCATGGTTCAGGTCCATGCCCGTATCCAGGACGGCGATGACCGTGCTGGAAGAACCTGTTTGTATGTCCCAAGCTTCGGGGGCATTAATATCTGCATTATCCGTTCCTTTTAAACCTGATGGACCAATGGCCGGGCCGCTTGGACCAGTGTTATTTAAACCCCACTGTTGTTTAAATTCATCAAGGTTTCTTTCATTGGGAAAGGTAGATAGGGCATGGACCCTGTAGTTGGGCTCGGCATAAAGGACATTGGGGTCCTTGCGATAGGTATCCAGAGCGTCTTCCACACCGGTTTCCCGGGGGAGAGCCACAAAATGAATATTGAGCTTGTTCAGGCTGCCCAGCCGAGTCGCTCCTTTCTCGCTCAGGGACCGGGCCACAGCCGAGCCCGAGACATCAGCCTTGTAGCGGACGATGATCTCACCCGGGACATAATCATCCCCGGCAAAAAGCGGGGACGCTCCCATGCAGAGGGTCACGGCGAAGAGACATACGATCAGAAAGATACGGAAGAGGGATTTTGACATGATGGGACCTCCTTTTAAGACATGACTTATACAGAGCGACATAAACAAACAACGTCATTCCCCGGCCCCCGATCGCAGTCGAGGGCAGGCTTGATCGGGGAATCCATGGTTCGACAAGCTCACCATGACAATTGTCACCCTGAGCCTGTCGAAGGGTGGATTGTCCGGTCGAGCCGGACAATGACAAACTGATTAAGACTTCCGTCGCTATGTGTAGCAGGGCATAACGGCTGTTCCGAATTTTAGGCCTGGTTTCAGGCCGTCATACGTTAACAACAATTTGCGATGCCGTCAATGAAAAATGTCCCGATACAAAATTCCGATATAAAATTCTTGACTTGTTTTATGCGAACTGATAATGTCGGATCACTTCTAAGGCAAGTCTGCTTGAATTTGCACATCTTGAACCGCTAAATTTCTAGATCATTTATGGCCTGAAAAGAATTTTTTTGCAAAGGGGGTGATCCGCGCTTTATGACTTCCGTTCAGAACTTGTGATATTAACCTCAAACAAAGGAGACTGAAACCATGAATAAGAAAACATATCTTTCACTGATGACCCTCTTCTGCCTCATGGTCTTTTCCGGGTTTTTGGCGGCGCCTGCCGGGGCCGCGGACCAGGCCGTATCCGCCAAAACCAAGACCGAGAAGATCAATCTGAACCAGGCCACGGCTGCAGAAATCAGTGCGCTTCCCGGACTCGGGGAGAAAAAGGCCGAGGCCATTGTGGCATACCGGACCCAGAACGGGCCCTTTGCCTCGGCGGAGGATCTCCTCAAGGTCAAGGGGATCGGGGAGAAGCTCCTGGAGAAGATCAAACCCATGATCACCGTAGAGGTCAAGGGGGCCGACCTGCCCAAAACCGCAAAGTAAGTGAACTAAAAAGGGAGATGGGGCCTGCTTTTCAGGATGCAGGAAAAGCGGGCCACTTCCCTTGCCGCCCCTTGAACCATACCGTCTCTCCTGATTTCACCCGATTGCACCCGGTAAAAACGTCGGTTTTCTTTTTCTAAATGACTTGAAAATCAAGGTGTTGGTGATATAATGCCTTACATCTAAACGATCAAGGGGGAGATTTATGGAAAATCGGGAACGAATGGACGTGGATGTGCTGTTCGTGGGCGGCGGTCCGGCCTGTCTCGCCGGAGCGCTTCATCTCATGAACCGAATCCGAGATCATAACCAGGACGTGGAAAGCGGCAAGATCCAGGGAGACAGGATCGAAGATCCCATGGTCGTGCTGATTGATAAAGGTACTGAGATCGGCGCCCACGGCCTCTCCGGCGCCGTCATGGACCCGGTCACCCTCAATGAGCTTGTTCCGGATTATGAAGAACGCGGGGCCCCCATCGAAAGCCGGGTGGCGAACGAGGCCCTTTATTATCTTTTCCCACGTTCACAGATCCGTGCCCCGTTTATTCCCTCTCCGCTTCATCAGCGGGGAGGTCTGGTCATCTCCCTCAGCCGGTTCAACCGGTGGCTGGCCGGACTCGTGGCCGAGAGCGGCTGCGAGCTCTTCCCCGGTTCCCCAGGCGTGGAGGTCCTCTATGACGGAGACCGGGTGATCGGCGTTCGGACCGGGGACAAGGGGATTGACAAGAACGGGAACCACAAGGGGAACTTCGAGCCGGGGATTGATCTGATCGCCAAGGTGACCATCTTCGGAGAGGGGCCTCGGGGAAGCCTGACCAAGGGATTGATTCCAAGACTGCGCCTGAATGACGGCAAGGACCCCATGACCTATCTAACCGGCGTCAAGGAGGTCTGGGAACTTCCGGAGTCGAAGTCCGGGAAAGGGGAGGTGATTCATACCCTGGGATACCCGATGCCTCAAGACACCTACGGCGGCGGCTTCATTTATCCCATGTCGGAAAACCGGCTGACCCTGGGGCTGCTCGCCGGTTTGAATGCCCCGGATCCTTTCTTTGATTCGCACGAGCGGTTCCAGGAGTTCAAACGGCACCCCTTTGTGCGGTCCCTGCTTACCGGTGGGAAACTCCTGGAGTACGGGGCTAAGACGGTTTCCGTCAGCGGGTATGCTTCGATGCCTCGCCTCTGTTTTGACGGCGGAATGCTCGTCGGGGATTCCGCTGCGATCTTTGACAGCCGGAGGATCAAGGGGGTTCATCTTGCCATGAAGTCGGGGATGCTGTCTGCCGAGGCGGCGTTTTCCGCTCTGCTCCGGAATGATTTTTCGCACGAGGTCCTTCGCGTCTACGAGAGGTCCTTGAAGGAGAGCTACGCCGGCCGGGATCTCTTTGCATCCCGGAATTTTCATCAGGGATTTGACCACGGCATGATCACCGGCCTGATGAACGCCGCCTTCGGCCTGGCTTTCGGGGGTAAAGGTCTGACCCGATGGAGAGGCCTCAAGGCGGATTTTGAACAAATGAAAAAGGTCAGGGTCTATGACGGGAAGGATGACCCCAAAAAACCGGTGAAGTTCGACGGAGAACTCACCTTTGACAAGGTCACGGATGTCTACCATTCCGGCGCCCTTCATGAGGAGGACCAGCCATGTCATCTGCATATAGAAGACCTTTCTATCTGCCACGGCCGGTGCCGGGAGGAGTACCAGAACCCATGCGTGAAATTCTGCCCGGCCGGGGTCTACGAGATGGTCATGGATGAGGCCGCGGGCGAGGAGAGGCTCAGGATCAATTTCACCAACTGTGTGCACTGCAAGACCTGTGATATCCGCGACCCTTACGGGATTATCAACTGGGTGCCTCCGGAAGGCGGGGGAGGGCCGAGATATAAATTGATGTGACCTAACAGGATCATCTCCAAAAGAGTGGGTGAAAACATAAGGGGCCGAGGGGCCAAGGATTCCAGGGGTCAAGTGAAGTGCTTTTCAAGAACTTGGGGGTCCGAGGGGTCAAGGGGGCTAGGGTCCGAGTGAAAAGCTTAACAAGAAGCTGAGGGGTTAACAGGTCAAGGGTCCTGGGGGCCAGGTGAGATGCTATAAGAATACCTAAATCAAAAAAACCCTTGAACCCTTGAACCCTTCTTACATACCCTATGGAAGAAGGACCGTATTTTAAAAGTGACAGGTATTGATTAGATGAACCTTATTGAAAAAGTAAAAAAAACGATCCGGCGTTATTCCCTCCTCGAAAAAGGGGACCGGATCGTGGTGGGGCTGTCCGGAGGCCCTGACTCCATGGCCCTTCTGAACGTGCTTTGGTCTCTGAGGGATGCGTATGATTTGACGCTGATCCCTGCACACATGAATTACGGCATGCGCGGCAAGGAGTCCGAGGAGGATCAAGGTTTCTGTGAACAGGAGGCCGCCCGTTACGGATTGGTTCTCATTTACGAGTCCGTGGATCTGCCGGCCTTGATCCTCGATAGAGGACTTTCACCACAGGCCGCCGCCAGAGAGATCCGCTATGATTTTTTCAGGAGGACGGCCGGAGCACATGATGCCAGAAGGATCGCCCTGGGGCATCATGCCGATGACCAGGCCGAGACCTTGCTTATGCGCCTGCTCAGAGGGGCCGGGACCAGGGGACTGTCCGGGATGCCGATCCGGAGGGCGCCGGGCATCATCCGCCCCCTGCTTCACGTGACACGGGAGGAGATTCTTTCATACCTTGCTTCGATACGGATCCCTTACCGGGAGGACTCCTCCAATCAAAAGGGGATTTATCTTAGAAACCGCATTCGCAGGGAATTGATCCCTCTGCTGGTGGAGAGATACAATCCGAACCTGGTGGAGGACCTGCAGAGGACGGCAGAGATACTCGGGGAGGAAGAGGCCTTCATGCAGGAAGAGGCTGAAAAGCGCTTCTCCCCGATGACTATCCCCGGCGGAGTGGCCCTCGATCTATCAGATCTTAAGGGTCTTTCTCATGCCATGGTGCGAAGGATGGTGAGGATGGCCATGGTCCAGGCCGGCGAGTCTTCCGAGATCACTTTCCGGCATGTGGATTCGGTCTTGAAACTG
>MNYV01000013.1 GCA_001873285.1 Nitrospirae bacterium CG2_30_53_67 | reverse complement strand
AATCCCTACCTTTCATGGCGGATGGTCCTGATCGGCGATCCGCTTTACAACCCCTTCAAGGCCAGGCCCGCCTTTCTTCTGATGGATGCCCCGCCCCCGCCCGGATGATACGATGGAAACGAGCTTCCCCAAGGTCTTAAGATTCGACGGCTTTTCATAACGGCGGGGTGATGGTGACCAGGACCTTCATCTCGGTCTTGGCCTTGATTCCGTGGGGCACGCGCACCCGGCCGATCAGGATGTCCCCTTTTCTGACCCCGATCTCCTTGCCCTTTTTCCTTGCAGGGGGATCATCCGGCGTGATATTTTCTCTGGGTGGCGAAGAAAAAATCCTTTATAAAACGGTTCATTCTCTTTTTGGTTCTTGCGCTTTTCGGACTCACTGCCTTCCAGTTCGTCTACCCGGATGTGTCCAGCCTTGCCAAAGAAAATCCCGGGAAGACGGCTTTCATGAAATACCGCGAGAAGGAATGGAAGATCATGGGTAAGCATGATACGATCAGCCGGATATGGGTCCCCTACAGGGCCATATCGCCTTATCTCATCAAGGCCGTGCTCATCGCCGAAGACGACAAATTCTGGAGCCACGAGGGCTTTGATTACGAGGCCCTGCAGGAGGCCGTGGAAAAGGATATCCAGGCAAAAAAATTTAAACTGGGCGGGAGCACGATCAGCCAGCAGCTTGCAAAGAACCTCTATCTCTCGCCTTCCAAGAACCCGGTCAGAAAGATCCGTGAGGCGATCATTACATGGCGCATGGAGAAAACCCTGAAGAAGAAGAGGATGCTCGAGATCTATCTCAATGTGGCCGAATGGGGCGACCGGGGGATCTTCGGCATTGAAGCCGCATCCAGAAGGTATTACGGCAAGCCCGCCTCAGCGCTCGGACCTGAAGAGGCTGCGAGACTGGCCGCCGTGCTGCCGAACCCGAGGAAATACAATCCGATCGGCCATTCAAGATTTGTGGCACGCCGGGCCGCTCACATCTATCATATTATGTTAAAACGGGGGATCGTGGAGCCGGAATATGAATAAGTCTAAAGAAAACTGCCCGTTATGCCGATAAAGGTACCAATTCATAAATTCAACTTCATGCATGGTTGTTCGGCAAGACAAGTCAGGAGGGTGATTGGATATGAAGAAAATTCTGATCGTGGATGACAGCATCTCCGTGAGCCGCCGGCTTGAAAAAATTATTGTTAGTACGGGTGAATTTGAGGTGATGGACCGGGCAAAGAACGGCGCAGAGGCCATCATGAAGTATCAGGCCGGACATCCGGACATTGTTTGCATGGATATGAATATGCCCACGATGGATGGGTTGACTGCATTACGAAGTCTGATCGCCTTTGACCAGAATGCGAAAATCGTCATGGTGACCTCGCTTGGCGGGGTTAGTGACAAATTTACCGAGGCCATGAAACTCGGCGCCCGAAACGTTATATGCAAGCCCTTTGAAGCTGATGATGTGCTGCGAATTCTCCGTGAGGTGTAATAATTACGAATCATCTCCAAAAGAGTAGGTGAAAACATCAGGGGTCAAGGGGTCAAGGATTCCAGGGGTCAAGTGAAGTGCTAAAAACATAAGGGGCCGAGGGTCATAGGGTTACGCTTCTCGTGTCCCGCTTTTCTCTATACTTGCCGTCTGCGACGGCTACTACACTAAGGCATCTTGGGATCAAGGGTTCCAGTGTTTTTCTCTGGAGATTTTGCTTGCGTTCTTGTACTCGGTTTACCGGTATCAGTATTTCACTTGACCCCTTGAACCCTTGAATCCTCGAACCCTTTTTACCCACTAAATGGGAGAAGAACCATAATTACAGGGATGACGAGACGGTTTCCGGGGTAAATGTGCCCGTACGAGAGTTGTCCTATTTAAACTATTTTCAAATGAGGGAGATCCGTCATGGCGGTTAAATTTTTCGGCCAGTTTATGGTGGAGAAGGGAGTGGTTTCAAGGGAAGACCTGCTGAAAGCCGTGGAACTGCAGGATTTCGTCAACATCAAGTTCGGCGAAATGGCTCGCTCTATGGGCCTCTTAACCGATGCGGACATTGAACGCATCCATGAAGCGCAGCGGTCCGAAGATCTGCGATTCGGCGACATGTCCATCAAGTTAGGTATCCTGACCGAGGATCAGCTCAAAGAGGTCCTTGCAAAACAGAAAAGCACCCACTTGTACATTGGAGAAGCGCTGGTTAAAGTGGGCGCCATTCAAGCGGATGATCTGCCGGGTTATCTTGATGCTTTTAAAATTGATCAGGCGCCCTACATGATCGAGAAAGTGGCCATCCCTGACGGTGTGCCGGATCCCAAGGTATGGGAAGCGGCGGCAGACCTGACCTATAAGATGTTTACCCGCATTGTGAATCTTACCTTCAAGCCCGGGCAGTGTGTGGTCATTCAAAAGATGGAGCCCAATGATACCATCGTTTCCATGAACTTGACAGGGCAAGTGAAGGCACAGTACCTGCTTTCCGTCTCATCAGGCGTCAGGAAACTGATTGCAAAGGCGATTCTGAAGGAAGATGACGTGACGAATGAAACCGATGAAGTGCTGGATGACACCGTCATGGAGTTCATGAACATTGTCTGCGGCAATATCGCGGCCAAGGCGGTCCAGTTGGGAAAAACGATCGGCATTGTCCCCCCTGAGGTCCTTGACGTGAGAGGGAAAGGCGTTCATATCCCCGAGGGAGGAATGGGACTTTTGTTTCCGCTCTATGTGGCTGACGAGCAGGTTGAACTCGGCATTTTCCTGAAACCAGCGTAGCAATTATTACTTGTTGCAATGCAACAAGTAATAATTGGTGGAGGCGGCGGGAATCGAACCCGCGTCCGGAAATGGTCCGCCACGACCTCTACATGCTTACCCTTGGATTTGGGATTCGCCCGGAGGCACGCCCCAAGGGCGGGCTTAGCCTCGTCGCTATCTCCTGATGTTTCGCCTTTGGGGCCGGAGCCCTCCCCGCTTGGCTATCCTGTGAATATTGCGCCCTGACTCCCCCCCACAGGCAGGAGAAAGAGGACGGGTTGCTTAATTAAGCAGCCAGTGCCAGTTCGTTGTTGGCAGTTGTGTTTTCCCGATTGTTTAACGAGCCACCGGGACCTCGGCATGCAGCCGGGGCTTTCTCACCCCCGTCGAGACCAATCGCCCCCCTTCTTTGGATGATGTAGTATAACTATACACCTTTTTCAGAATTTTTCAACCTTATCGGCCAACTTATCGGCCAATTTTTACGCCTTGCGCTCAAAGACACCGCTTTTCCCGCCGCTCTTTTTCATAAGCCGGATATCCGAAATCACCATCCCCCGGTCCACGGCCTTGGCCATGTCGTAGATAGTGAGGGCCGCGGCCGAGACCGCGGTCAGCGCCTCCATCTCGACCCCGGTTTTGCCTGTGATTCTGACCCGGGCCTCGATCTCAATCCTGCTCTTCTCGGGATCCGGGTAGAAGAGGATCTCAATTCCCGTAATACTGAGCGGGTGGCACATGGGGATCAGCTCGGCCGTGCGTTTTGCCGCCATAATCCCGGCCACACGGGCCACGCCCAGGACGTCCCCTTTACTGATCTTCCTGTCCTGAATCAGCTCGAAGGTCCGGGGCTGCATGGAGATCGCGCCGTGCGCCACGGCCTCCCGAAGGGTCTCTTTCTTGTCCGAGACATCCACCATGCGGGAACGCCCCTCTTCATCAAAATGGCTGAGATCCGCCAAGGTCTCTCCTCCTTAATAAGGTTTTAAAAATCCTATATCATCCCATCAGGAAAATCAAGCTTTCAAAAAGGGTCCGGGTGTGCGGTAAATTTATGGATAAATATTTTTTATTAAGAGCGTCATTCCCCGACTTGATCGGGGAATCCAGACAATAAAAGACTGGATTGTCCGGTCAAGCCGGACAATGACAACATATCAATCCTGAGGTCTACCCATATTTTTATCGCAGACCGAAAGGGACGGACCCTAATACATATTCAAAAAAAGCCCCTCCGTCCCTTTTTATCAAACATATTGCCCGGAGTTTTGTGTTTATGTTACTGTAGATCAATACAAAAAGAGACCGGGAGATGTCATGGAAGGAAAAAAGATCGTCTGCACCAACCGCAAGGCCCACAGGGATTACTTCCTGGTGGAAAAATACGAGGCGGGCATGATCCTGACCGGGACCGAAGTCAAATCCCTGCGCAACGGGCAGGCCAATCTCAAAGACAGTTATGCGGGTTTAAAGGGGGAAGAGCTCTACCTCTATCAGATGCATATCAGCCCCTACACACACGGGAACATCTCAAACCACGATCCCATCCGGACCCGCAAACTTCTCATGCATAAAAGGGAGATCCGCCGGATGATCGGCAAGATCCGGGAGAAAGGGTTCTCCCTGATTCCCGTGACCGTCTATTTCTCCAGGGGTCTGGCCAAGGTGGAACTCGCTCTGGCCAAGGGGAAGCGCGAGTACGACAAGAGAGAGGATATCAAGAAGCGGGAAGAGGTTCGGGAGATCGAAAAGGCAATGAAATCAAGACGGCATAGGTAAAAAAAATAACTCAACTTTTTTATCTTCTTGACATGCTGCAACATGGCTATTATAATAGCGCTATTAGGAGGCGTCTTTTATGAGAGTGGCCAATACGGTTGAATTAAAGAACAAAACGAATGAACTGTTGCGCGAGGTGGTGAAGGGAAAACCTGTGATCATCACCTATAGAGGAAAACCGGCGGCATCTCTTACCCGGCTTACTGAAGACGATCTTGAAGACTTTATCATTGAGAACAGCCCGGCCATACGAAAGAAGATAGCAAAAGCGGAAGCGGATATAAAGGCCGGCAGAGTTATTTCACTGGATGACTACCTATCATAAAAAGTCCTCAAATGAGGCGGCAAAGTAAAAAGCTCCTATAGCTCCGCGCGCAAGTCCTGAGGAATGAGGCGTACTTACAGCTACGCTGCAATGACGAAGGACGCAGCGCACCCCAAGATACATTAATGTTAAAGCCGCCGTAGGCGGCATGGATAATGCAAAGCGGGGCACGCGGCGCTCTGAACTCTGTTCGGAGCGGAAAGCGTAACCTGCAGATGGACTTTTTACAAAGCCGCAAGATTAATGGATGAATTCATTGTCCAATTAGCCCGCGCAGCCATTGATGACCTAAATGATATTCCAAAAGCTTTCCGTGATCAGGTCATCTCGGAGATAAAATCTCTTTCCATAAACCCCTTGCCCGGAGGATCCGGAATTAAGAAACTGAAAGGATTCAAACCGCCTCTCTACCGGCTTCGTTCCGGAGATTACAGGGTTCTATACAGGTTGCAAAGCCATACCATAACCATTATGAGAATCATTAACAGAAAAGAACTCGAAAAGATCATTAAGCGGGCAAACCTGTAGCATGGATCCCGCAGTTGTCATTGTCCGGCCCCCCGATCAAGTCGGAGGGCATGCTTGACCGGACAATCCATGGTTCGACAAGCTCACTATGACAATTGTCACCCTGAGCCTGCCGAAGGGTGGATTCCCCGATCCAGAGGCTGTGTCGCAATGCAACGCTATTTTAAGAAGTGGGGAATGAGCGCTTACATGAGCAACCAACTTGCTTGTCGATTCCACAACATAACTTCCCCTGGTTAAAATGTGGGGAACAATTTTTTATTTTTCGCTCCAGAATGCATTGCGACACAGCCTCCAAGTCGGAGGACAGGCCCGATCGGGGGGTCGGAGAATGACGCTCTTAGAGAAATGTTACCCATAAATTTGTTGCACACCCACACATAAACACACATAAACACAACCTTGACATGTCACGGGACCTGGTGTATCTTTAAGCATCTTTTTCATCGGATCTTTCCCTGCTGTCGGCTGTGGGACGCATGAATGCTCCATGTTTTCATGACCGCTGCACCAGGAGGACTTTCCAAAAATGAAAATCAAGCTGATAGACCCGGCCCTCAAAGGCTCACACATGCGGCATACCGGAAAGGAAGTCCGGGCCATCTGGTTCCCCAGGCTCAGCCTCCCGATCATCGCCGCCCTCACGCCGCCGGAGCACGAGGTCTCGATCACGGATGAGACCGTGGAGGCGCTGGACCTGAACGAGCCGGTGGATCTCGTAGGCATCGGGACTATGAGCACCTATATCCCAAGGGCCTATGAGATTGCGGAGACCTACCGGGCCAAAGGGGTGCCCGTGGTCATGGGAGGAATCCATGCCTCGCTCATGCCCGATGAGGCGCTAGCCCATGCGGACGCCGTGGTGGTGGGGGAGGCTGAAAATGTCTGGGGCAAGGTGATCGAGGACGCTCAACACGGGCGTATGAAAGGGATCTACAAATCCGAAAAACCCGTTGATATGAGCCGAATCCCCATGCCGCGCCTGGGCCTTCTGAAACGGGACCGGTACATGACCGCCAACTCGCTTCAGACCACACGGGGGTGCCCGTTTTCCTGCGATTTCTGTTCCGTAACCGAATTCTTCGGGAACACCTACCGTTTCCGTCCGGTCGAACAGGTGGCGGCCGAGGTGCGGCAGCTCAAGGAAAGGTTCAATGCGAAGTTCGTGGCCTTTGTGGACGACAACATCGTGGGCAACCGGAAATATGCCAGGGAACTCTTCACCGCTCTGATCCCGCTCAAGATCAAGTGGGGGAGCCAGGGGTCGCTCACCATGGCCAAGGATGATGAACTCCTTAAACTTGCTATGATGAGCGGGTGCGTCTCCATGTTCGTGGGGATCGAGTCCCTGTCGGACGAGACCCTGAAGGCCGCAAACAAAAAGATCAATAAGGTCTCGGAATATGAAGAATCCATCAGGAAGATCCATGACCACGGGATCATGATCAACGCGGGGTTCATCTTCGGGTTCGATACCGACGATGAGGGGGTTTTTGAGCGCACGGTCCGCTTTGTGCAGAAGAACCGGATCGCCCTCCCCACCTATCATATCCTGACCCCGCTCCCGGGGACCAAGCTGTTTCACAAGCTTCAGGACCAGGGGAGGATATTCGATTATGACTGGGGGAAGTATAATTCCGGAAACGCGGTCTTTTACCCCAAACTCATGACGCCGGAGACGCTTCAGGAGGGATACTTCTGGGCATTCCACGAGACCTACAAAATAAGCTCCATCGCGAGGCGTGTCCTGCATCCTCAGCCGAGGCTCTTCCCCAGGCTCGCCCTGAACTACGGCTATCGGCGGATCGTGGAAAGGAGTCCGGAAGGGAAGGTTCCCCGGTTCTCGAAGATCTTCAACAGGATTCCGGAGATCATCCACTCTAAGGAGAAGATCACGGCCGCTCTCGATCACACGGCCAAAGGCGCCGTGGAGACCTCGGCAAAGATCATGGACTTCCTCAGGATTCGGATCCGGAAGATCGGGACCGAGCCGGTCTTCCAGTTGGACCTGCAAGGCGTGCTGGACAAGGTTTCCGCCCGCAAACTCTGGAGCAAGAGCCGGCAGGCGATCCGGCAGGGGGCCAAGACCGTGATCATCAATTTTCAGGAGGTCCGCGCGATCACCCCGATGGCGTTCAAGATCCTCCTTTTCAGGAAACGCATGATCAAACGGTACAAGAAACGGATCCAATTGATTAACATCGATCCCCGTTACGCGGAGGTCATCCGGGGGATCACTGGATTTCAGATCTATCACGGAAAGGAGACCCATTAGATGTCCGTTATTCCACCGCTTTGCGGCCGCGCCCTCAGGGGCCTTGTTCTTTTCATGTTCATCACCGCCATTCTCATTTCCTTCACCTCCATCACCGCCCATGCAAAGACAGACGCCTATCAGGAGATCACCTCACGGATCCTTCACCTCTTCCCGGTCTTTTCCGGTAAAGTTCAGGATGTGCAAGGGTCCACGGTGGTGATCCAGACGGCGCCGGGTTCCCCGGTCGTATCCGGCGCCTATCTCATGATCAAAAAAGAGACGGCCAAAGGAGCTCTCCCTCAGCCGGCGGCCCTGGTCCGCGTAACCGGGGTTTCCGGCCAGGAAATCCGGGCGGAAAGGATCAGAAAACAGGAGATCAAAAAAGGCGATCCGGTCACGGGATGGCCGAGACCCCTCCCGGTCGCTCTGGTCCCCATGTCCAGGGAAGCGCTCGGTCTTCTTCTTGAATACTCACCGCCCAAGGGAGACATCGACCCGGTACGGACCGAAGACGTGCTCACGGCCATGATCCAGAACCACTACGCGGACTTCTCTGCCCTCGAGCAGATGGACCTTTCGGTACTGGGGCCCGCACTGAAGACCCCTCTCATCTTACAGGTCAAGGTCCTCTCGGGTTTCGGAGAAAACATTCTGCAAATGGCGCCCTATGCCGTGGAAACAGGAGCGGGGCTCGACACCTTTTCGGTCCTGCTTTCGTCCCGGAGTACTTCCATGGCTGAGGCGCGGCCAGCATCCAAGACGGCCCAGCCCCTGCCTGCCGCAGTCCCGGCTGAAACCATGGCCTCCGCTCCCCCTCAGCAGGGCGCAGATATCCTTTCCGCTGACAGACCGGAAAGCGAGGAGGCCGCCGCGCCTTTGGCGCTCCCCATGGCCGCAGCCGGCGGCGCCGTTCTGCCGGCCATGCCCAAGCTCCCCCCATTGCAAGGATTTCATGATCCGGCACACTGGGTCCGAATCCTCAAACTGGACAAACGGATCATGTCCATGGCCGCAGGAAACTTCATGGGAGAGGGCAATCGGGCTTTGGCCGTCGGGACACCGGGGAAGATCCAGATTTATACGTTCCGTCAGGGAATGCTGAGGGTGGGCCAAAGACTCGAAGATCAGGATCTCTCCACGCTTTTCTGGCTGGAAGCCTCTGACTTGAACGGAGACGGCGTGGACGAGATCATCGTCAACACGGACGAAGGAGTCCTTGTGATCACACAGCAGCAAGGAGCCCTCCGGATCGTACACCGCCGGAAAGGGCTTTTCATCCGCAGCATCGGAAGCGAACTCTATGCCCAGACCCTTTCCGGCCTGCAGCTCGGAGAAAGTCCCGTGCATGCCGTACGGTGGAGCAACAATGACTGGCAGGAGGGAGAGGAACTCAAAGGTCCAGGTTCGGAGAATCTCTTTGCCCTCGTTGAGGCCTCTTCGGAGCCCGGGCTTTATCTGAGCGCAGAACATC
>MNYV01000012.1 GCA_001873285.1 Nitrospirae bacterium CG2_30_53_67 | reverse complement strand
CCAATAAAATGTCCCAGGTCCCCAATCAGACGTAAGGATTTGGGTTCCAACCCCGCCATTTAAAAAAAAGAATCATCTCTAAAAGAGTGGGTGAAAACATCAGGGGTCAAGGGGTCAAGGATTCCAGGGGTCAAGTGAAGTGCTTTTTAAAAACTCAAGGGTCCGAGGGGTCAAGGGGCTTAGGGTCCAAGTGAAAAGCATAGAAAAAACTGAAGGGTAACAGAAATCAAAAAAACCACTTGAATCCTTGAACCCTGGAACCCTTGAACCCTGGATCTCTATAGGTTCTGGAACCCTCGAACCCTTTTTTACCCACCAAATGGGAGAAGAACCTAACATGGAAATGATGCAATGATCGCCTATATCCTGAAAAAAATCATGGGCACCCGGAACGAACGGGAGCTGAAGAAGATCAAACCGTTTGTGGGCCGGATCAACGCCCTGGAACCTGGAATTAAAGCCTTGTCCGATGCGGAGATCGCCAAAAAAACCCTGGAATTTAAAGACCGCCTGCAAAAAGGGGAGACCATAGACGATCTTCTGTGCGAGGCCTTTGCCGTGGTGCGAGAGGCTTCGGTCCGGACCCTCTCCATGCGTCATTTCGATGTGCAGCTCATCGGCGGGATCGTCCTGCACCAGGGACGGATTGCCGAGATGAAGACCGGGGAAGGAAAGACCCTGGTCGCAACCCTTCCGGTCTACTTAAACGCCCTCGAGGGCAAGGGTGTCCACGTGGTCACGGTAAACGATTACCTGGCCGGAAGGGACAGCCGGTGGATGGGAAAGATCTATACCTTCCTCGGGATGACCGTAGGCTGTATTGTGCATGGCCTGTCGGACGAAGAGAGAAAAACCGCTTACCATGCGGACATCACCTATGGAACCAACAACGAATTCGGGTTTGACTATCTGCGGGACAACATGAAGTTCCGTCTGAAGGATTATGTTCAGCGTGATTTCAACTACGCGATCGTAGACGAGGTGGACAGCATCCTGATCGACGAGGCCCGCACGCCGCTCATTATCTCCGGTCCGACCGAAGAATCCACGGACAAGTACTACAAGATCGACAAAATCATCCCCAGGCTGGAAAAAGACACGGACTACACCGTGGACGAGAAGGCCCGCACCGCGGCCCTGACCGAAGAAGGAAACGAGAAGGTAGAAAACTACCTCGGTGTGAAGAACCTCTATGATGCATCCAACATCGAACTGGTCCACCATGTGAACCAGGCCCTCAAGGCCCACACCCTGTTCAAACGGGACACGGATTACGTGGTCAAGGACAATGAGGTGCTCATTGTGGACGAGTTCACCGGGCGCCTCATGCCCGGAAGAAGATACAGCGACGGGCTTCATCAGGCCCTGGAGGCCAAGGAAGGAGTCAAGATCGAACGGGAGAACCAGACCCTGGCCAGCATCACCTTCCAGAATTATTTCCGGATGTACAAAAAACTGGCGGGCATGACCGGAACCGCCGACACCGAGGCCGAGGAGTTTCAAAAGATCTATAACCTCGAGGTCATCGTCATCCCGACCAATCAGCCCATGATCCGGAACGACTTTCACGATTTGATCTACAAGACCGAAAAAGAAAAGTTCAAGGCGGTTGTCACCGAGATCGAGGAATGCCGGAGGCGCGGACAGCCGGTCCTGGTCGGCACCATCTCCATCGAAAATTCCGAAAAGCTCTCCGCCTACCTTAAAAAGTCCAGCATCTCCCACCATGTGCTGAATGCAAAACATCACGAAAAAGAAGCCGAGATCGTAGCCCAGGCCGGGCGGTTCGGATCGGTCACCATCGCCACCAATATGGCAGGCCGGGGCACCGATATTGTGCTCGGCGGCAACCCTGAGTTCCTGGCCACAGCCTCCGCCGAGGAGGGAACCGAAAAATATGAGACCCTCCTTGAACACTTCAGAGTCCAGTGCCGGGAAGAGCACGAGAAGGTCGTCAAAGAGGGCGGGCTTCATATATTGGGCACCGAAAGGCACGAAAGCCGGAGAATCGACAACCAGCTCCGAGGCCGATGCGGCCGCCAGGGCGATCCGGGATCTTCCCGGTTCTACCTTTCCCTGGAAGACGATCTCCTTCGGATCTTCGGCGCGGAGAGGATTTCCTCCATCATGAACCGTCTCGGCATCGAGGAGGACGTCCCCATCGAGAACCGGATGGTGACCAAGGCCATCGAGAATGCCCAGAAGAAGGTCGAATCCCAGAACTTCAACATCAGAAAGCAGCTCCTGGAATACGATAATGTCATGAACCAGCAGCGGGAGTCGATCTACGCCCTGCGTAAAGAGATCATTGAGGGAGAATATGTCAAGGATATCATCCAGGAAACCATTGGTGAAGTTTTACAGAGGTCCATTCAGACCTACACGGAAGATAAGAAAAAAGGCCGCCGATGGGACGTTGACGGGCTGAAGGATTTTTATCACAGGGTCTTTCATCTTCAGCTCCCCTTTGACGAAAATGAAATTCAGGGGATGGAGCCTGAAGATCTATCGGAAAAACTCAAGACCCATGTCGCCAATACGCATTATCAGAAGGAACTTGAGCTCGGGGAGTCCTTCATGCGTCAGGTCGAGCAGATGGTCCTGCTCCAATCTCTCGATACCCAGTGGAAGGACCACCTTCTGGCCATGGACCATCTCAAAGAAGGGATCGGCCTCCGAGGCTACGGGCAGAGGGACCCCCTCTTAGAGTACAAGAAAGAAGGGTTCAACATGTTCCAGGAGACCCTGGACCGGATCAATGAAAATGCCCTGACCCTGCTTTTCCACCTCAAGATCGAACGCCCTGAAGCCGTAGAGATGGAGAAGCCGAAACACTCACAGGAGGTCTATTACAGCCGCGGCGAGGGCGGCGGGGCCGCCAAGGTACAGACCGTGGTCAAGGGAAAGAAGATCGGCAGAAACGAACCCTGCACCTGCGGGAGCGGGAAAAAATACAAGAAATGCTGCGGGAAATGAGGCCGAAGCAGAACTGTGCATGGCGCCATGAATCAACAAACAACGTCATTCCCCGACCCTCCGATCAAGTCGGAGGGCATGCTTGATCGGGGAATCCACCCTTCGACAGGCTCAGGGTGACAATTGTCATGGTGAGCTTGTCGAACCATGGATTGTCCGGCCTGCCTGTGCCGATGTCACGGCAGACAGGTCGAGCCGGACAATGACATGTAATTACGAATTCAGTCGCTCCGTGCAGAGCGGCGAAGATAAGTCAACCTGTTACAAGGAGAGCCGCCATCAAGATCGCCGGCATACAGATTTTCTGTTCCGATGATATTGATCGAAACATCCGGAAGGCCGTCCGTTATATCGGCCATGCCGCCGAGAGTGGGGCCAGGATCATCTGTTTTCCTCAGATCTTCTTCCTCCCCTGGTTTCTGAAAGAGGAAACCCCAGAGGCATTCAATCATGCCATTCCCCTTGATCACGAAATTCTTAACCCGTTTCGTGAGGCGGCGCGTGACCATAAGGTCGTGCTGATCTGTCCCTTCTTTGAAAGGAAGGGGGAAAAAACCTTCAGCTCGGCCGCGGTCTTTGATGCGAACGGGACGGCCATCGGGGTTTATCAAAAAGCCCATATCCCCTCTATCCCCGGCTGGAATGAAAAATATTATTTTCAACCCGGCGAGTCCGGGTTCCTTGTGATGGACACAGCCTGCGGGAAGATCGGCATTCAGCTCTGCTGGGATAATTTCTTCCCCGAAGGATCGAGGGCCCTGGCCCTCGGCGGGGCCGAAATCATCTTCGCTCCGACCGCGGCGGCCTATGCCTCGCAGGAGAGATGGCTCCACGTCATCTCCGCCAACGCCTTCGTCAACAACCTTTTTGTTTTTCGGGTCAACCGGGCAGGACACGACCATGGCCTTGATTTCTACGGCGGGAGTTTTTGTGTAAATCCCTACGGCGAACTGCTCGCCGATCCCATCGGCATTCAGGAAGGCATCTCGCTGGTTGATATTGACCTCTCCATAATCGCCGAGGCCAGGACGCAGAGCGGCTTCTTTAAGGACCGGCGGATGAATCTGTATGGGAATCTGGTCCTCAAGGAGGAACAGGAGATCCGATGATCATCGGGGTCCCAAGGGAGATCAAGGACGGCGAGCGCCGCGTATCCATTACACCCGCGGGGGTGGAAGACCTTACCGAATCCGGCCATCAGGTCCTGATCCAGGAGGGGGCCGGCGTGGGAAGCGGGATCCCGGATCATGAATTTGAAGAGGCCGGGGGGAAGATCCTGACCGACCTTCGCACCCTGTTCAGCGAATCGGAACTGATCCTCAAGGTCAAGGAGCCCCTCCCTGCTGAATACGACCTCTTCAGGGAAGGACAGACCCTCTTCACCTTCCTCCACCTGGCTGCAAACCCCTCCCTCACCGAATTTCTCATGATGATTATTTTCAGGGAAACATCACCACCCTGACGGCAATCAAGAAAAATATATCAAACGCCGTGGCCAGGGCCGACCTCCTGATCGGCGCCGTGCTCATCGCCGGCGCGAGAGCGCCCAAGGTGGTGACGAGAGAGATGATCCGCTCCATGGAAGGGGGCTCCGTGGTGGTGGATGTGGCCGTGGACCAGGGGGGCTGCATCGAGACCACCCGGCCCACCACGCACTCCGACCCGGTCTATGAAGTGGACAATGTCATCCACTACGCCGTCACCAATATCCCCAGCGCCGTAGCCAAGACCTCCACATTCGCCCTGACCAATGTGACCCTCCCCTACCTTTCGGAGATCGCTGATGCCGGCCTCGCCAAGGCCCTGAAAAAGTCAAAGGCATTGTATAAGGGGGTTAACACACACAAAGGGCATCTGACCCATCCCCTGGTCTCCAAATCCCTGGGCCTCCCGTATACCCCGCTTGAGAATCTGACCTTCTGAGTCTGCAAAAGGCAAATTCATCTTTAATGTACGGCTTTTTTATGATAGGGTATTTTACGGTTAGAGGATCTTTTTAAAAAACATTCCCCGGTAAAACGTCCCGATAGATCGGGACAAGGAGGGCAAGTCGGCCAGACTGCATGAGGGGATCAAGGGGAAAAAAGACGGGTTAGCCTCCCGGTCATAAAGAGGAGCGTGAATGATGAATACGGGTATGGATAACTTCAAAGAGATCAAATCTGAAAAGCTGCTGAGTAATTCCGTTTCGGAGATTTTAAAACACGAGGACTATGAACGATACAGGCAATGGCTTCAGGTGAAGCTGCCTGACTACATGGGGGAGGGGATGTTCCCCTTAGAGGCGCCGCAAGCTCTTCACGCCCTGGCGACAATTCTATCCCGTGCGGTCTGGAACGCCGTCCCGCTCCCCGGAAACGGTTTCCGGCCTTCCCCACTTCCCACTCCGGGCAGGAACGACCCCTGCCCCTGTGGGTCCGGAGCAAAATACAAGAAGTGCTGCGCGTCGCTTCCTGCGCTGCCGCCGCTTCATGTGCAGACCCTGTGGCCCCTGGTGCTGGAGAAGCTGCCCCGGGATACGGTGCAGCAGCTTTTGGCAGCGCGGAAGATCCCCATTGAATCTCTTGTGGATAAGGCGGAAGACCTCCGGGATCACGGACAGCCCAAAAAGGCCTTGTCGCTCCTTCTGCCGCTATTTCACGGTGAAATGGCCGGCACGGACAGTCTGCATGAATTCGCTTTGGAGATGGTCTTCAATCTTTATGATGAGCTTGGCTCCTACGCGAAAAAGCAAAAGCTCATTCAACAAGTCATCGGCACTGCGCCTGCTTCCCCCCTTCGCGCCGGGGCTTACCAGCGCCTGGCCGCCATTCGCATGGATCAGGGGGATCATCAGGGGGCATGGGACGCTTTTCAAAAAGCCCGAAGTGATGACCCTGACAATCCCATGATCGGCGTTCTCGAGGTCCATTTATTGGTCGCGGAGAAAAGAACGGATGAGGCTCGAGAGCGGTCTCGGTTTCCGGCCAAACGCCTGCAAAGGCTTGGCTACAAAGAGGATGAAACTCCTCTCAATTTCCTGATAGAAGCGAGTCAAGACCCTGTGGCGGCTCTATCTAACGTGGGTTCTGAGACCACAGGGAGCGCCGTGGAAAGGCTCAAACAGTGGATCCGGAAAGCGGCTGACCGCCCTGTGCCGCTCTATTTTGTGGTGACGGATACGCCTGGATCCGATCTAATGGGAGATTCCTTGTCCGGCACAGCGGATCGAATGAAAAAATTGGGAATCCCTTTGGGCCAGATTCCAAAACTGGAGGCGGCATGGCAAAGACAGTTTAAAGCGCTGGAAGATGAAACCGGCGATGAGGAATCCCGGAGCCGGGATCCCGAAATGCTTCTTATGCCTTCCGAGGAGATCGAGGAACTTGAAGAGGGATGGCAAGAGGTTGTCCCCTTGGGCAAGCCCTTTTCCGTCAACCCTTATCCCTTTGAAAACCAAGATATCTGGGACCCCGGCGAGGAGGATGACTGGATGGAATTCCTTGAAGATCATCCGCAGGCCTTTGACAGCCTGGAGATCATAGACGATCTGGCCACTGCGGTTTATATGCATCCCGAATCCGACCTCCCATTTCTGGAAAATGTGCTTTTGGAACCTTTGCTCCGCCGTGCGCATGCGATCATAGATGCCGTTTTGCGTAAACATCCCGGCCTGCGTCTCAACTGGGGCTTTGTGGAAAACCGGCCTCCTCTTCGACTTCTTGCGCGGCTGACGTCGCTCTGCGTGCAGCGCGGTGATGACCGGGAGGCGATGAAACTCGCTGAGCAGATGCTCGCCTTGAATCCGAATGACAATCACGGTTTCCGCTGCCTGGTCATGGATCATTGTCTTCGATCAGGGGAGGAACAGAAGGCTTTGCAACTTGCCGACCGGTATCCCGATGACGGAAGTCCGGAACTGCTTTATGGCCGCGTCCTGGCCCTCTACCGGATGGACCGTCTCGTGGAGGCCGGGGAGGCAGCACGACGGGCTGTAAAATCACGCCCCAAAGTCCTTCATTATCTGATCGCAAAACGTGTACGCAAGCCCGAAATGCATCCGAGTTGGGTAACCTTGGGTGGAGACGATGAGGCCTGGTTCTACCGTGAGCAGATGCGCGAAGTCTGGCTCGCAACCCCCGGCGTGGTCTCGTGGCTCAAGAAGATCTCGTCCATGAAGTCCGGCCGGGGATGAAAGTGCATTCAGGAATGAAGAACCATCACATCTCAGGAAGTAATAAAAATGGTGGGCGATGCCGGGTTCGAACCGGCGACTTCCACCGTGTGAAGATGGCACTCTACCGCTGAGTTAATCGCCCACTCTCTGCTGCAAATACTACCAGAGCTTTCAGAAAAGTCAATGATTTCTTAGCATGACTTCATTTTTCTTAAAATGACCGTAACTTGTCCGTTTTACACCAAAAATCATCCCTATCATCCCCAATCATCCCATCATATCCTCTATCCCCTGCAAGGGAGCCCTTGCGCATAAGGGGATATTGAAATAAAATATATATATAAACGGGATCTGAAAGAAGGCCTGGGTCCCGCTCTTTTTTTCTATTCATTTCAGGAGGAATTCCCCATGTTTGAAAGAAAAGAAGCCCCATTCAAGAAAACGGATCCCGAACCGCAGCGCCCATTCTCGACGCCCGCTCCTGATCAGAACCTGTCAAAGAAAAGCGTCTTTATCGGGCAGTCCATCTATATCAAGGGTGAACTGACCGGGAATGAAGACCTGACCGTTGAGGGGAAGGTGGATGGGAACATTGAACTCAAGGACCACAATTTGACCATCGGTTCCAATGGAAGGATTGAAGCCGAAGTCTTTGCCAAGAACATCACCATCATGGGCGAGGTCCAAGGGAATGTCTATGCTGAGGACAAAATCGAGATCACAAAAACCGGAAGCCTCAGAGGAAACATCATCGCCCCGCGTGTGGTCATTGAAGACGGCGCCAAATTCAAGGGGAGCATAGAGATGGAAAGCGAAAGAAAACCCATGAATTTGAATGTCGAATTCAAAGGCAAGAACGGCAAGGAAAAGATCAAAGAGACCATGGAACCCATTTCCCTCTCGGCTGCAAAAGCGGGCGCCCATTAATCACAATTTTTTCGCTCCCGGATGGCGATGGTTTTCAGGGAGACCCCCGGCATGGACGGACGTATGATGCGGCCATTGACCTGAAAGAACGTTTATGCAATGGAGTACACGATCAGAAAGCCGGCTCCACATTCCGGAACCCGAACCGTGCACCAAGAGCCCTCTTCGGACCTTAGACTTCTTCTTTGAAAACACCTCCCATCTTGAGCATCCGGCCCTTTTGGATATGGGATCGGCCTGCAATTCCAATATCCGTTTCTTCGGACTAAAAGGTTTTAAAATCTACGTGGAGGACTTCCTGAGCGATTACCTGAATTCTTCCGTAGAGGATGCCCCGTCCGAACCGAAATTTCTCCAGAACTATCCCCTCTCCTCCTTTGACGGGATCCTTTGCTGGGACATCTTTGAAGCCATGAAGCCGGAAGATGCCGGGATCCTGATTGAAAGGCTCTTTGTCCTCCTCAAAGGCGGGGGATTCATCATCGCCCTCTTTGATGCCCGGGAAGAACTCCATGCAAAGCACGTGATGCGCCACAAGATCATCGACCAGGAGATGGTCATCCATGAACCCGCCCAAGAGATTCCGTCCACGGCTTGCCATTACAAGAACCGGGAGATCATGCAGCTCTTCTGCCAGTTTGAAGTCGTGAAATCCTATTACCACAAAAACAGGCTTCGAGAGTATCTCTTTAAGAAACTGTCCAGCACGATCTCCTGAATTCCGATTTATTAATGGTCTTAAATCTATTTTGAGATCCTTAATATCTGCCGGATGAATGACAAAGGGAGGATAAAAATCAGAAACAAGGCCCGCTATGGATGACCCGGTAACCTGCGGGAGGGATCTCTTCCCGAAAATCATCGGGAAGAACAGTCCTCAAATGTTCCGGCGTCATATCCATGGCCGGGCCCTCCTCGGAAAGGAGGGAGACAAGGGAGGGGATGCGAAAAGCCTGGGGCGTTTTTTGATCCTTGTTCAGGAGGATCAGGGCGCATTCGTCTCCTTCAAAGGTCTTCTTCTTTAAACAGAGGACTCTCGGGTTCTCCACGTCTACGATCTCCATGGGGCCGTCTTGATTGAAAACCGGATGGCTTTTTTTTAAACCATTCACCTCCCGGATAAAACCGGTCAGATCCGTATGGGTCTCTTCCCAGTCAGCAGGCCTGGTTGAAACCACGTGCAGCCTTTTTTGAAACCCGAACTCAAAACCCATGGGCATCATCACGCCCGTTGAGAAGAGCGCTGAGAAGAGATAACGCTGTTTGATTTCTTGTTCATCCCCATGGAGTTCCTCTGCGAGACGCAGGGTGTCGTGGGATTCGGCAAAACTCACGGACGGTGTCCAGCATGAATTCTCCCGGTACTGGCTCAGGCACCACGGCTCCTCAAAATCCCAGTACTTGGAGCTGTTAAAGGTATAATCGAATCCGGCCTTCCCCAGCCTCACCACATCCTCAATCTCGCAGCCCAGGGTCTCGGCGAAGAAAAGGGCGCCGGGATAGGATTCCTTGACCCGATGGATCAGCCGTTTCCAGAGAGCGTCCGTCACCTGGTAGGCCGCATCGCATCGAAACCCTTTGAACCCGACCCCGCAGTAAAAGAGCGCAAGCTCCTCCCAGTATCTCCAAAGATTCTCCCGATCCGGAGAGTTTTCGTTGTTGATTTCAGCCAGGTCCCCCCAGACCGCCACACACCGGTCCCCTTCCCATACCGAAGGATTCTTCACCGTACCCTCAGGGTTCCAAAGATACCATGCCGGATGATGCTTAACCAGAAGCGAGTCCACGGCCGTATGGTTGATGACCAGATCCATGATCATATTCAGCCCCAGTTTTTTCGTCTCCTCCACCGTCTTCTTTAATTGATCCATCGGACTTTTTGACGATCGCTCGGAAACAAGCAGGGGATTGATTTTGTAGTAATCCTTGATGGAATAGAGGCTTCCTGAAAAGCCCGGATAATGGAACGGGTTTACAAAAACCCAATTGAACTCCATATCCCTGGCCCGGCGCAGATGGGCGGGCCATAGATCTATGACGCCGGCAAGGAGCGGGAAGAGGTTGTAGATCCTTGCCCCTTGCTTAAAAGGTCTTTTTTTCTGCATGCCGATCCTTTTCTAAAATTATAGGATTCTATCCGAAGGAACGGCTTTCTGTCAATGCCTTGAACATGAAAAATCTTGCAGAATGAAGGGTTTTATGTTAGTTTTATTTTTTTAAATTCTCTCTAAAAGAGTGGGTGAAAACATCAGGAAGAAATTAATGTCATCAGACAAATGGCTGATTAAATACTGGTTATCCGTCATCCTCATTCTTGCCCTCTCAGGGTCTGTTTTCTTCTATAACCTTGGGAAGATCTCTCTCTGGGATCCGGACGAACCAAGGGGGGCGGTCATCGCCTATGAGATGCTGAAAAGCAAGGACTGGATTCATCTCAGCTACAACGGCGAGCCCATCACCAACAAACCCGCCCTGGTCAAGCCGCCGCTCTATTACTGGAGCATCGCCGCCTTTTCCGCATTCCAGGGGAAGGTGGATGAGTTCTCGGCTCGGGCCCCCTCGGCCCTGGCGGGGATCGGGACGGCCTTGCTGGTCTTCCTCCTGGGAAGGATCATCTTCGGCCACAGCGCCGCGTTCCTGGGCGCCCTGATCTTCATCAGCAACCATATGATCTTTGAGCAGGCCCGGTCCGCGGAGATTGATATGATCCTCTGCCTTCTGCTGACCTTCTCCCTGTTTGTTTTTTATTCATGTTATCACGGCATCCTTCCTCAAAGAAACATCCTTGCCGCCTACCTCGCAATGGGACTGGCCGTTCTGGCCAAAGGCCCGCTCGGAGTCATGGTTCCCGTGATGGTCGCCGGGCTCTATCTTCTCGTTCAGAAGGATATCAAGGCCGTCGCCCGCATGAAACCTTTGACGGGCTTGCTCCTGATCCTGCTGGTCGCATCCCCATGGTTCATTCTGGAGGGAAAGGCCTTCGGAACCGAGTTCTTTTTCCGGCAGAACATAGAGAGGTTCTTCCATGCCTTTGATCATCTGCAGCCTTTCTATTATTACCTGGTGAAACTTCCCCTGCACTTCATGCCATGGACGATTCTCCTGCCGGCCACCATGTCCTACTGGTTTCAAAAAGACAAGGAAAAAAATCCGGGGAGGATCTTTCTCCTGATCTGGTTTCTTTCGATGCTGATCTTTTTCAGCCTGTCGCAAAGCAAACGTTCCATCTATATTCTTCCTCTTTATCCGGCCCTCTCTCTCCTTGTGGGTGAGGCGCTTCATCAAATTTTTTATGAAAATAAATTCATCAGCTTGATGCGCTGGGTGAGGGGCGGCGGAATCTTTCTGATTGTCCTCCTGATTCTGGTTGGAACGGCAGGGACGGTTTTTGTCCTGGTAAAACTCTCCGGTCTCGTATTGCAGACGCTAACAGCGCTCCTTTTCATCACGATCTGGTCGGCCTTGATGTTCCGGTTCATCAAACGGAGCGAGGCAACAAGGATGCTGACGGCCTTTTTTGTTCTCGCCTTCTCGATGGAGTTCTTCTCTGCCGGCGTGGTCTATCCGGAACTGGACGCCCGAAGCCGTTCATCCAAGAAGCTCTGCCGGATGGCGGCGGAAAAAGCCGGTGACAGCGATCTCGGCTGCGTGGGCTTTCACCCGCCCAGCGCCGTCTTTTACATCAACCGGGAGCGAAACCGCCCCCTCAAGGATTTCGAGTACAGGATCGAGGATGGAATCTCATTTCTCAAACAGGGGAAAACCGTATACTGCCTGATGAACCGATCCATCTATAAACGTGAAAAAGAACGCCTGGAAAAAGTCAGCATACAGCTCTATATACCGGATCTCCCCCTCAAGGGATGGAAGTGGGATCTGGTTTTTCTCACCAACCATAATCAAGGGGAGCAGACGCCGATATAAAGAGATTTCAAATTTGAGATTTGAGATTGATATATTCAGTCTGTTACCCAAAGCTGAAGGGGATTTATGACCAAAAATATAGAGCAATCGCCCCCCGGGCGGCTCACCTTTCTCCCCTTTTCCCTCCCATCCATCGGCGAAGAGGAGATTGCGGAGGTTTCCGACTCACTCCGATCCGGATGGATCACCACCGGGCCCAAGGCCCATCAATTCGAAAAGGACTTCGCCGAATACGTAGGCTCCAAATATGCCGTGGGGCTCTCTTCGGCCACAGCCGGACTGCATCTTTCCATGATGGCCCTGGGCATCGGTCCCGGGGACGAGGTGATAACGACGCCGATGACCTTCGTGGCCACCGTGAACATGATCGTAGCCAACGGGGCCACGCCGGTCTTTGCGGATATCAACCCGCAGACCCTGCAGATCGACCCCGAAAAAATAAAAGAGAAGGTCACCGGCAGGACCAAGGCCGTCATTCCTGTGCACTTCGCAGGGCAGCCTTGCGATATGGACCGGATCCACGAGATTGCCGGCGCTCACCATCTTAAGGTCATCGAGGATGCCGCGCATGCAATAGGGACGGAATACCGAGGGAAGCGGATCGGCGCCGGAAGCGAGCTCACGGTCTTCTCCTTTCACCCGATCAAGAATATGACCACCGGAGAGGGAGGGATGGTCACCACAAACCACGAAGACCTGGCCGAGACCATCCGCATGCTCAAGTTTCACGGCATATCCAAAGACGCCTGGAAACGCTACGATGAAAAGGGGACGCCGCATTACGACGTCCTGGCCCCCGGTTTCAAATACAACCTCATGGACATCCAGGCCGCATTGGGGATCCACCAGTTGAGAAGGATTCCGACATTCAACCGGAGGCGAAAGGAGATGGCGGAGCGATACCACCAGGCCTTCGCCGATCTGGATGAGATCGAACTGCCCCAGGAGGTCTCTTATCCTCACCTTCACGCCTGGCATCTCTATGTCATACTGGTGCGGCCTGAAAAACTGACCCTGGACCGTGACGGATTCATGGATGCGCTCAAGATGGAAAAGATCGGCACAGGGATTCATTTCATCGCGGTTCACCTTCACGACTATTATCGGAAACATTTTCCTTACCGCCGGGGAGACCTGCCGCACGCCGAGTATGTCTCGGACCGGATTCTCTCTTTGCCTCTTTATCCCGCGATGACGGATAAGGATCAGGAGGACGTGATCGCCGCCGTCAGGAAGGTCTGCCGGCAGCACAGGAGGAGGACATGAAGATGGATCGGGAGATACGAGAGCACAAGGCGCACCCGGAACCTGCCGGGATGAATCCGTCCGCCGCCTACCTATCCGTGGTGGTTCCGGTCTACAACGAGGAAGCCACCTTGGAGAGGCTCTTCGGGCGCCTCTATCCGGTTCTTAAAAACATAGGGAAGCCCTTTGAGATCATCTTTGTGGACGACGGCAGTGTGGACCGATCCATGGACATTCTGAGGGATTTTCTGAACCGCTGCCCCGGGGAGGTGGTGATCATCGAGTTCAACGGGAACTTCGGCCAGCACATGGCGATCATGTCCGCCTTTGAGAAATGCCGCGGGGAGATCATCATCACCATAGACGCAGACCTGCAGAACCCTCCGGAAGAGATCCCGAAACTGGTCAAGAGCATCGAGGCCGGTTTCGACGCCGTGGGAGGATACCGGAAGCAGCGCCGGGATTCCCTTTTCAGAAAGATTCCTTCCTGGGCCGTCAACAAGATCACGAGCCGGATCACCGGCATCGAGCTCAAGGATTACGGCTGCATGCTCCGGGCCTATCACAGGCGGATCATCGAGAACATCAACAAGTGTCATGAGACGACCACCTTCATCCCGGCCCTGGCGCATTCCTTCGCCTCCAATCCCACGGAAGTCGAGGTGGGGCATGAGGAACGGCTTACCGGAGAATCCAAGTACACCCTCTACAAACTCATCCGCCTGAATTTTGATCTCATGACCGGATTCTCGGTTGTTCCGCTCCAGATATTCACCTTTCTCGGATTTATTATTGCCATGCTGAGCGTGGCCTTCGGCATCTTTCTGGCGGTCCGGAGAATCATCGTAGGCCCGGAGGCTGAAGGACTTTTCACCCTTTTCGACATCCTCTTTTTCCTGATCGGCATCCTGATGTTCAGCGTCGGGATCATGGGGGAATACGTGGGCCGGATCTACCAGGAGGTGCGGAGGAGACCGAGATTCGTCATACGGAAGATATATGGATATGGGAAATAGCCCGATGCGAGCCCTGGTCTTTGCTTATCATAATGTGGGCCACGCATGCCTTGAGGTCCTGATCAATGAGGGGACCGAGGTGATCGCCGTGGTCACCCACGAGGATGATCCAAGGGAAGAGATCTGGTTCCGGTCGGCAGCAGACCTCGCCCGCAGGAACCGCATCCCGGTCCATACCCCTTCTGACGTGAGGACCCAAGCATTTATCCGATGGGTCGAATCACTCAAGCCGGACGTGATCTTCTCCTTTTATTATCGGAACATGCTCCCTGGGGAGATTTTGAAGATCCCCCGCCTCGGATCCATGAACATGCACGGCTCCTATCTTCCAAAGTACAGGGGGCGATGCCCGGTCAACTGGGCGCTGATCCATGGCGAGAGCGAAACCGGCGTCACCCTGCATGACATGGTTCCGAAGCCCGATGCCGGCGGCATCGTAGGACAGAAGAAGATCTTCATCGGGCCTGAGGATACCGCACGGGATCTCTTCGACAAGATCACAAAGGCCTCCGCG
>MNYV01000011.1 GCA_001873285.1 Nitrospirae bacterium CG2_30_53_67 | reverse complement strand
CATCCTCATTGGGTATCAATGCCCGGCCCTTGGGCTTCCTCCGGGCGCTCCTCCCCGTCATATCCATGCTGTACCGTTTCATGGCCTGCCCCACGAGAGCACGGACCATCGCTTTGTAGTCCATGCTTGCGGCCGCAGCCTGGATCGGGAAAAGGCTGTAGCGGGGTGAAAGGCCTGGAAGCGGATTGATCTCGAGGACATAAGGCTCGCCTGTCTCGTTGATTCGAAGGTCAAGCCGGGCCAGATCCCGGCACCCGAAGCTCTCATAGGCAGCGAGGGCGATCTCTTCTATCCGCATGGTGAGGGACGGACTCAGGGGGGCCGGACAGAGGATCTCCTCGTCCACCAGGGATTTGCATTCAAACGAGTAGAAGGGATTCTGCTCGGTAAAACGGATCTCCGCGTGCGGGAGGATTTTGATATCCGGGCCGTTCCCCAGGATGCCGACAGCCACCTCGGGCCCGGAGATGAAGCGTTCCACCAGCGCCGGCTGATGATAGTTGATCAGGACCCACGACACGGCCCTTTCCAGTTCGTCCGGGTTTCTCACCAGGGAAAAGTTCCGAATCCCCTTGCTGGTCCCTTCATGACAGGGTTTGACAAACAGGGGGAATGGAAGGGGGATATCCCTGAGTTCCCCAAGATCCCTGACCACAAAGAATTCAGGTGTGGGGATCCCCTCGGCCATCAGGATCTTCTTGGTCAGAACCTTGTTCAGGGTCAGGCTCAGGGTGAGCCCGTCAGATCCAGTATAAGGGATCCCGAAGATCTCGAACAGGGAAGGGGCAAAGGCCTCCCGGTTCCGTCCGCCCCACCCTTCCGCAATGTTGAAAACAAAATCAAGATGCTCGGATTCCAGCCTTGCCGGAAGAGCATGATCGCACGGGAGGCGGACCACAGGCTCCTCTGTGCATGTCTCAAGGGCCGCTGCAAGGGCGTCTATGGTCTCCAGGTCTTCATACTCGGCATCCGAGTCATCCCAGTCTTCTTCAGCAGGATTGTCCCTACCGTTCGGATCTGACCGGACCTTGTCCTTTTTCAGGTTGTAGGTGAATCCAATTCTCATCATACCCTCCTCACATATCTTTCAGGTAACGGTCCAGCCGGTCCAGCGCCTCCAGGAACGCGTCATGCCGGATACCGAACCCGATGCGGACATGCCCCTCCATCTCGAAGGAGCCGGCAGGGAGCAGAAAGACCCCCTGCCGGTCGATCAGATCCTGACAGAAACGGTCAGCATCCATATCCAACAGGATCCGGGGGTAGCTGACCACGCCGCCCTCGGGCGGGGTCCAGCCGAAGAAGGCCTCATGCCCTCTCATCCATTGATTGAGCGCGGCGGCGTTCTTGAGCACATGGCTCCGGTGCACGGACAGGATGGCCTCCCGGTTTCTCAGGGCCTTAAGACTCAAGAAATCGCTGATCGGGGATAACGTGTGGGTGAGGTAGTCCTTGAAATCCCTGGCCGCCGACAGCAGATCCAAAGGCGCGACCATCCACCCCATGCGAAGACCCATGAGTCCGAAGCATTTGACAATGGAACCGGTCCCGATCACGTCCCCGCCCAGGGTCACGGCCGAGGGGAGGATCCCCGCGGAGCCGTTGAGCGGGAGAAAACGATAATGTTCATCCATGAGCAGGTAGGCCCCGCGTTCTCGACAGAGACGGTGAACCTCGCTCAGCGTCTCCATGGGGATGATCTTGCCGGTCGGATTATGGGGGGTGTTCACCACCACCAGGCGGGTCCGGTCGTCCATGAGATCGGCAAGGCGGTTTAAATCCGGCACAAAGCCTTCTTCAATCCGGAGTTCCCAGAATTTGATCCGGCAGGAAAGTGAGCGGGCGGTTTCATAGAGACCCTGAAAGGCCGGGAAGGTGACGACGCAGGTGTCACCGGGATTGAGCAGGAGATGAAACAGGATAAAGAGGGCCTCGCTGGTTCCTGTGGTGACCATGACCTCTTCAGCTCTCCTTCCCGGATAGAGACTGCTGATCTCCTCCCGGAGCGCCTCGCTCCCGCGCGTGTCTTCGTCTTCCAGCTTGATGGACATCAGTTCCTTGAGATCGATATCGCAGAGGGAGATAAGCTCATTTAAGGTCAGATCCGAAACACCGCTCTCGGCCAGATTGTAACGGACGTGGAACCGGTTGGCCATGAGCCATCGCTCCATGAAGAAAGGCCTCGGTCTCATGATCCGGCCTCCATACGATGGAGGCCGCCTGCTTGCCGGATCACCCGCAGCCCTTCAAGGATCCGCTGTGCCAGCGGTCTCGGATCCTCTTCTTTGAGGGCGTGTTCCCACCTCTCTCTGCAGGCGCAGGGAAACTGCCGGACAGGCTGCAGGTCAAAGGTTTCATTGTAGCGCCGGGTGAGCAGGTCCCGCACTTGCTCCGAACAGTCAGGGCAGTTTTCAGGAATATGGACCGGCCTCGGCATATGATTGAACGGGCTGACATAAACCCTGTTTTCGGCGCCAACACGGCTGAGCACCTCATAGATGCTCCAGAGCCAGGGGAGATCATACAGCCCGGCCTGGTGCAAAGAATGGAGCAAGGTGTGTTTCTGCAGCGTGGCCGGCTCAAGATGAATCTCGCTCGGTGAAAGCGTACGGGCAAATTCGATGGAGGAGACCGCATCCTCGATGGCCTCCGACTCGGTCAGAAAGGGACCCTTGAGCAGCACATAAATCCGGATCGCCACATACTGCCGGATCCTCTCAGCCATCCGGCGGAAATCCTCCGAGACGAAGCCCTTGTTCAGGGTCAGGGAGAGGACCCGGTCATTGCAGGACTCGAGCCCCATGGCGATCTCCAAATCTTTCCCGCCGATGCGTTTTCTGATCCAGGCGATCTTCTCCTCGGAACAATACTCAGGCCTGCTCTCCAGAACAACCTTGCGGACCTCCTTCATTCGCTCGATCTCTTCGAATATCCCTGCAAGGGCCTCTTCCGGGATCTCTTCTTCATTGAGCACCGACCCGGAGTTGTACAGGCAGAGTATCGGCAGGTCCCGTCCTCGGTAGCGCGCGGCCTCCCTCCTGAACTGAGCCGAAAAATCCTGAGGCGAAAGCGCCGTTCCTTGCGTGGTCCCCGGATAATGCCCGCACATGGTGCACCCGCCCCCCTTGCGGACCCACGCACAGCCCGGGGACCGGAGCGTGATGACCAGCCTCTGCACCGTCCGCCCCTGCAGATATCCGATCCGGATATCCGAAGAGAGGGCGCGGCCCGGCTCAAATAAAACCTTTTGATCATGGCTCCGGATCTCCGTCAGGACGCTTTTCAATTCCGCATGGACATCCTTATAACGGATCGTGTCGGGTTTGAATGTTGTGTTCTGCAACGGCATAAGATACTCACTGTCTCACATAATGGGGGAATACCCGCTCACAATCCTCTTTGTGTCTTGGCGCCTTCACGGCAAACAGAACTCAGGCTGGTCAGGGTCAAGGAAAGAGGAGATCGACCGTAGGAAGGAAAAGGAGAAAAAGAAATGCAAACGTACGGTGGTCTCGGTTCATCAAGTTGGATCTCCGGATAGGTTCTTGAATTTTTTGAACTCTATCAGATGCCCGCCGCAGTGTCAAGGAAGGGATAACACTGGTAAATCGGCATGTCAATAAAACCAATAAAAATCCTTGTCAAAACAGATGTTTTTCTTTTATTATGGTAGTATACGAATCAGAAGTCTTGGCCTGTTTAGAATTTCCGAGAATGGAGCGTAACACATTGATAAAACATGATAAAATTCTCATCGCCGATGACAACGTGAGCATCCGCTCCACCCTGAAGAACCTCTTGGTCCAAAACCATTACATCGTCGAAGATGCAGGAAACGGAATTGAGGCCCTCCAGAAGGCCGCGGTTTTTTCGCCGGACCTGATCCTCCTTGATATTATCATGCCCGACATGGACGGGCTCAAGGTCCTGAAAACCATCCGGGAAAACCATCACACCCAGGATATCCCGGTCATTATGGTGACCTCTCAGGATAAGGGAAAGGATATCCAGACCGGTTTTGAACTGGGGGCGAATGATTATGTCACCAAACCCTTTGATGCGGATCTCCTCCTGGCGCACATACGGCGCCACCTCCAGATCAAGAAAAGGATGGACCAGATCAAAAACGAAAAGGAAGACCTGTTCGTCACCAATCAGCTGATCACCACACTTCACGCCAAGAAAAAAACCCGGGATATTCTCTACTGCCTGGTCCAGAAGATCTCCGAACATATCCAGGTCAAACGCTGTTCCGTGATCCGGATCGGTAAGAACATGTCTGAAGGGATCGTAGAGGCCACCAGCGACGGGCCGGAGATTCAGGATCTGAAGATCGACCTGAACAAGTATCCGGAGATCATGGAAGCGCTTCAACGGAGGAGCGTGGTCGTAATTCCCGATATAGACAAGGATGAACGAATGTCCATGGTGCGGGAGATCCTGCACGAGATCGGATGTTTCTCCCTCATGGTGGTCCCGATCACGCATGGAGACGACCTGATCGGAACGCTCCTCCTGAGCACGGCGCGGTCCAAGGAGACATTCAATGAACGGGAGATACGGTTCCTGAAAGGAATATCCAACGCCGCCAAGTCCGCTCTGCTCAATGCCCAGGTCTTTGAATCGGTTGAACACAACGATAAAACCGCGGTGGCATCCTTCGACTCTCTCACCAATCTCTGCGGCTATTACAGTTTTCTTGAAGCCGGTGAAAAGGAGATCTACCGGGCCAAACGCTATAAGAGCCATCTGTCGCTCATCCTGATCGACATCAACCAGTTCAGGAAGGTGAACGAGATCCACGGGATCGAAAAAGGGGACCAGGCCCTGCGGATCATCGGACGTCTGATCAATGAGTCCATCCGCAAATCCGACCTGGCTGCCAGGTGCCAGGGTGACGATTTTGCCATCCTCCTCCCGGAGACCAGCCTGATCGGCGCGACCGTACAGGCCAAACGATTCCAGAAACTGGCGTTCAAGAACCCTACCCTGCACGAATTGGGTGTTTCCGTGCAGGTGGGCGTTTCATCCATGGAAGAGACAGAGGTGCAATCGGCTATAGATCTGATCCATGCCGCGGAGATCGATCTGCAACGGCAGAAGACCGGGCCTTTCGCCCTTTAAGTCCGCTTGCCTCCCTCCCCGATACGGGAAAGGGACTGAAACCCGGATAGTGACTGTTCAACCTATGAGACCAAAACTGACACAATATCTGATCGACAAAGGTTACGTGAGCGGGGAGCAGTGCAGCGAGGCCCTGCAGAGACAGGTCATTTTCGGCGGAAGGATCGGGACCAATCTCCTGGAACTTTTTTACATTACCGAGGAACAACTCCTGGAAGCCCTGAGCCACACCCTGCATGTCTCCATTGCAGATCCGGTCAAGCTCAGAGAGATTGATCCCGCCGTCATTCAGGAGATCCCCGAAGACCTTGCACGGAAGTACCGGGTCTGCCCCTTTGAATCCCCCAAGGGAAGGATCCATCTCGCCATGATGGACCCGACGAACATGGAGGCCGTCAACGAGATCAGCTTCATCACCGGCAAGGTCATCAAACCCTTTGTGACCACCGAGTCGAAGATGAGTTTCCTGCTGGAGAAGAACTACCGGATCCGAAGGGAGATGCGGTTTATCTCCATCCCCGAAGAGGAGAAGAAAAGGCGGAAGGAATGGGAGGAGAAAAAGAAGATCCAGGAAGAGCGCGCGGCTCAGCAGATGACGGAGAAAGCAAAAGCGCCCCTCCCTGCCCCAAGCGCGCCGCCCGTCAGCATCGAAGCCAGGCCGCCGGAGCCGGTACCCGCGCCCGTACCCATGCCCGCGGGAGCGCCCGAACCCGAACCGGCCATTGACCTGACGACATTCGAGGGCGCGTCCCTAAACCTGGCACAGGCAAAGAACAGGGAAGATATCGCAGACACCCTTACCGCCTATGCGAACGCCCGGCTGGAACGGGTCATCCTCTTTATCATCAAGGGAGACCAGGTCCAGGCATGGAAGGCCGTGGGACTCTGGGAAACCCCCGAAGACCTGGAAAAAATTTGTTTCCCCATCAAGGATCCGAGCGTGGTCTCTACGGTCTTT
>MNYV01000010.1 GCA_001873285.1 Nitrospirae bacterium CG2_30_53_67 | reverse complement strand
TTGTCGGGGGCCAAGACATGATCCGGGATCCCGAATCCCTCCTCCCCGGCCCGGTCGTTCAGGATAATCATCACGTTCAGATCGGGAAACCGCTTCCCGGTCAGTGAAGAGAGGTTCCCCTGCCAGACCTTCTCATCCGGTCCTCCCAACCGGCTGCAGACATAGACCGTCGTGTCCGGAAGACCGGCTTTCAGCAAGGCCCTCGCGATCCGCGACGGATGGTTCTTCGGATCCGTGAGCACGGCCACCTTGGTGCGGCTCCTGACCGTATGAATCACCGAGAGGAGATCCCGTCCATGGGCCGAGGCAAAAGCCGCATCGTCCCAGGGGATCCGGACCCGTGCAAAGGCGAGCTGCATGGAGCTCACATGGGGATGGATCTCCATCTCTTCAGGCCGGAAAGACTTGAAAAGGAACCTCGCAATCCCGAAGAAATTGGGATCGCCCGAGGTCAGCACCACCACCCTCTTCCCGAGTTTGACGGCATGATGGATCTTGCTGTCAAGCCCCTTGAGATGCCCATCCAGCGAAAACCTCTGGCCGGGGAATCCCCTGAAACCCTGCAGGATCTTTCTCCCACCGACCAGCAGGTCCGCCTGTTGGATTCGATCCAGCACCTCGGGACACAGCCCCTCCGGTCCCTTGAGTCCCACACCTATGATCTGGATCGGATGGAGTCTCTTTCCTGGTCTCATTTTGCTCCGCTCTTTGGGCGATTTGAAATTTAAGATTTGAAATTTGACATCACAAATCCCTTATCTCAAATTTAAAATTTCAAATCTCAAATCCCATCGTGTCCGCCAGCACCTTCCCGTCGTATCCGATCAGCACGGTCTTTACCCTGACCTTGCCGCTCGAGAGGGATTCACAGCTCTCCCTGGCCCGACGGCAGATCTCATTATACAGAGGTGAATCTTCAGGCAGGATTTCCCAGATCTCCCGGCTGGTGTTGGCATGAATGACCCTCTGCACAGAACCTTCGTCCATCCCGAGGCCCACGGCCCAGGAACCCAGAACGTCAAATCTCAATTCCGAGGCCTTGTAATGCGTGTCCTCATACCCCATGGCGATCTTGGACATCTTGCCGGGCATGGCCACCACGGTCACCTCGGAAACTCCCTGGTCTGAACACAGCCGAAGAGATGCGCCCACAAAGTCCCCCATCTGTACAAAGACCTCCGAGGGAAGGCCCGGCAGGAGCGCCTCGGCCGCCTTCTCGCTGGACCGGCCCGGAGTCAGGACCACCGCTTGATTCCCGCAGGCCACGGCCACTTGGATCTGCGCGGCAATGGTCTCTTCCCATGCCTTGTGGGAGAGGGGCTCCACGATCCCCGTGGTCCCCAGAATCGAGATCCCGCCCAGAATCCCCAGCCGGGGGTTCAGGGTCTTTTCAGCAAGGTTTTTGCCTTCCGGCACCTCAATGGTCACTTCAAACCGGACGCCCTGGCACTTCTTTGAGAAGTGCCTCAAGACCTGGGTCACTTCATTTGCAATCATGGACCTGGGCACCGGATTGATGGCCCACTCCCCGACCGCAATGGGGAGACCCGGCTTGGTCACCCGGCCGACCCCTTCACCTCCCGCTATCGTGAGTTCATATCCTTTCTGATCCGCTTCGCCCGGTGCTTTGCGGACCCTGGCCATGATCTCCGCACCGTGGGTCACGTCCGGATCGTCCCCCGCATCCTTGACCACGGAACAGGAGGCCGTCAGGTCATCGCACCTTAGGGTCTTAACCGGAAGCACGACCGACCCTCCCGCGGGGAGATCAATCTCTATCCGGTAGACCGGTACCCCGGTCACCAGGACCAGTGCCGCGCTCTTGGCCGCGGCCGCGGCACAGGCGCCTGTGGTGTATCCTTTGCGGAGCGGCCTGTCCGAGACTTCATCATTTTTCATTTATACTGATACTCATATTGCATATGTGCCAATGAATCTTTACGCAGGAGATATTCAACTTTGTCTTCAGCAATCAATTTAAAGGCATGCCTTATGATCTCTTTATAAAAATCACAAAACTCCGCCTTTTTGTACATATTGCCGCGGGCGTGCATTTCAGCCGGGCAGGGCGAGCCGCATATATGTCTGAAGTCGCAGGTATTACATTCTTCAATCTTTTCCACGGTCCTTGAACGTATTTCCTTAAAAGGTTTTGAGTTTATGGCCTTTGAAATCGTCGTATTAAAGATATTCCCGCCTGAAAATTCCTTGGAACCGATAAATTCTCCGCAGGGGACCATGTCGCCGCCGGCCGTGATCGTGAGAAAGGTACGGCCGCCTCCGCATGGAGAAATATCACACATCATCCGTCTGGCAGACGGCGATATGATGGCGAGAATAACGTTGGAAAAGTTCCCCACAACAATCTGCCGTCCGGATTTTATTGATAAATCCATTGCCGTATCAACAGCGTCCATGAGATTTTCCGCGAATACCTTTTGGTCCGGTTTCAGTTTCAATGCGGGCTTCCTTGTCACTCTTACCGGATTGAGAAGCACACAGGGGACCTTTTTCTTGTGAAGAAACCTCACGTGGTCGGAAAGTCTATGAACATTGAATTTAGTGACGGTTGAAATGACATTCAATCCCTCATAACCGTCAAACCAGTCTATGGCCTGCACTGCTTTCTCAAAGTTGCCGTTTCCTCTTGTCGTTGCCCGTGAAACGTTATTGATATCCGCTTCAGGGGCGTCAAGGGATATGCCGACGCCCATTCTGTGTTTTTTCATAAACTCAACATCCTCTTTTTCAAGAAGGAGAGCATTGGTCTGAATGCCGAAAAGAAGTTCTTTGTGGAACCTGTCTATTGCATTAAACAGGATGCCTTTTACCAGAAGCGGTTCTGCAGCATGGAAGACAATGACCGGTTTTTTGGATGAAGTCTTGAAATGCGCGGCAATCTTTGTCAACACGGTATCAAGCTCTCCACCTGTCATCTGTGTGCCCTTTTTTCTTATCCTTGACGGGATGTAACAGTAAGGGCAGTCGGCATTGCATCTGTCGGTAGGGTCAATGTATATGCAATTTAAATCCGCATTGAATCTGAAATCATAAAGCTCCTTGTCAAGATGCTCTCTCTCCTTCTGATACAGAGTTATCAGGTCATCAGGCATCATAAAGGCGCCGTCAACCTTTTTCGGAATAACCCCCCAGAAGACATTGTCGGCATCAAGGGCCAGCTTCCAGTCAGCATCAATGTCGGAAAAAGAGATGACGCGGTTGTTGTTGTTCATGCGTTTGAATTCCTTTCCTATAATAAATAGTTCAGGCAACTTATTAATAGTCTCGAAATAGAATGAACATGGTTCATAAAATCTCCCCTTGCCCCTCTTTTCCAAAGAGGGGGAATTCCTCCCTTTGAAAAAGGGAGGTCAGGAGGGATTTTCGATATGATGTCGTTTCTATTACGAGAACCTTAATATCAACTTTGGCGGTTCAAGCGGTTTAACCCGCTTGAACCGCTTAAACTTTTTCTACAGAGGCATCTTCTTTTTCGGCACATCGCCGTACATAACAAAATGAGTGAGCCCATTGGCTGTCTTGGCGCACTTCAGGTGATAAGAGACAGCGCTTGGCTTTTTGCTGTTCCGGGTTTTTTTATTCTCGGCTTTGGTCTTTTTAGTCATATCTTTTCACCTCCTTTCTTGTAAAATAGGTTCTTCTCCCACATAGTGGGTAAGAAGGGTTACGCTTCGCGTGCCCCGCTTTTCTCTATTTTTGTCGTTAGATCCCGGCATCTCCTTGAATCTATTTTTGCCGGGCCGGGACCGTCTGCGACGGCTACTACACTAACGTATCTTGGGGTCAAGGGTTCAAGTGAAATACTGAAACGCAAGCAAAATCTCCGGAGAAAAACACTGGAACCCTATAACCCTCGGCCCCTTATGTTCTTAGCACTTCACTTGACCCCTGGAATCCTGGACCCCTTGACCCCTGATGTTTTCACCCACTCTTTTAGAGATGATCCCAAAATTTAAACCATGGATCTTGAATTCTGCATGATCTTTATGATCTCCCTTCGAGCCTCGCCGATGGTGAGCGGGATTTTCTCAAACGGTAAACTGTCCTCATGTTTGAGACGGTAAATCAGCTCGGCGATTTGAGGAAGCCTGAGCTTGACATTTGACATCTCCTCAGGCGCTGTGAATACATCTTCAGGAGTGCCGCCCCTTACCAGATAACCTTTGCTTAAAATATACAGCCTGTCAAGAAACAAGGGGACGAGGTCAACGCTGTGGGTGGCCATGACGATCGTTACGCCATTATCCTTATTAAGCTTTCTAAGAAGACGCATCATCTTATATTCACCCATGGGGTCAAGCCCGGCAGTCGGCTCATCGAGCAATAAAATTTCATGACCCATGGCAAGGAGCCCGGCGATGCAGGCCCTTTTCCTCTGCCCAAAGCTTAGGTTATGGATGGATTTCTTTTCAAGCCCTTGAAGTTCAACCTCTTGTAAGGCAGTTAAGACCCGTATTTCAACCTCTTTAGTGCCGATCCCCATATTTATAGGACCAAAGGCAGCATCCTCAAAAAGGGTTGTTGCAAAGAGCTGGTCATCAGGGTTTTGAAAGACAAGACCAACCTTTTTATATATCTCCTTTGGAGAGAGTTTCCTGATGTTAACACCATCAAGGTGGACGCCGCCTTCAAAGTCTTTCATCAACCCATCCATGATCTTTAAGAGGGTCGTCTTTCCTGAGCCATTTGCCCCCAGTATTCCAATAAATTCGCCTCTTCTTGTCTCAAAGCTTATATCGGACAGTGCTGCGGTCCCATCCGGATATTTAAAGGAATCTATCTTGACTGATAGTCTTATCTCAGAACCCAGAGCACAGAGTCCGGGATCCGAATTTTCACCCTCTCCCTTACCATCCCCCATCGAGGGGGAGGGATGGGCGGGGGGGATATGCTCTGCATTCTGTATTCTGATTAAATCTTCCATACAACCCCCATGGCAATGATAAATAGAAGTGAAACTATAATCTCAGAAGACTTAAATGGCTTGTGTCTTAACATGGGGATATTGCCGTCATAGCCCCTTTGAATCATTGATACAGTAATATTCCGGCTGTGATCAAATGCCTTAAGAATCAAAGAGCCTGACAGAGTGCCGAATGAACTCAATCCCCGCCTTATGTTTGAGTAGCCGAGGCGGTTTTTCTGCGCATTGTAAATGACCATCGCATCTTCAAGAAGCACAAAGATATATCTGTAGGCAAACATCAATATTTCTATAAAACCCTTTGGAACCCTCAGCCATGAAAGGCCTGCCATGAATTCAGTAAACGGCGTGGAGAATCCCATGACTGCAACGACTGATACTGCGCCTATGATTCTGCTTCCTATCATAAGTCCTTCCATGAACCCGTCTTTATGTCCGACAACTTTGATGCCGAAGATGTTGATGGAAAACAGGATGCCTTCTCCAGAGAAGAATACTTTTAGAATAAGCAAGACCGATATAATGAACAATGGCTGTGAAAACCTGAGAGCAAAAATCTTTAAGGGTATCCGCATCTTTAAACAGAACAATAAACAAAGCGCTGTCACAAGCAGGGGAAGAGTAAATCCCTTATAGCTTAAAATCATTCCCAGAAGAGTGAGGGCTATAATAAGTTTCAGCCTTGCATCAACTTTTGAAAGGAGCTGCTCTTTTTTAAAGTATTCTGAAAATAGTTCCATTGGTATCCTTTTATGTCATTCCCGCGTAGGCGGAAATCCAGACTATTTAATGAACATGGATTCCTGCTTCCGCAGGAATGACAGACTAAACTTTAACTCTTCAAAATCTTTTTTTTCTCAACTATCATGCCGCTGTCCTTTGACTGCCAGTTCCTTCCAGTAATATCCTGCAGTAAAGCCTCCGATTGTGCCTGCGAGGAGAAAGACAAAAAGAAGCAAGTCGCCCTGATCCGTATTTATGAACGGTTCCCTTGCCTCCCTGCCTTGCTCCTTTGCATATTTTTCGACGACGGACTCATCAACGCCCGGCCATTTGTCAGAGGCAGTGACAGTGTCAGTGAATAGTGAACCGTGAATAGTAAACAGTAAAAAAATGATGGAGAAAATTTGAAATTTGAAATTTGAAATTTGAAATTTCATAATGCCTCCTCTGGTTTTAATACCTTCATTTTTACGAGCAAATCAGGCCTCTTTTTATAAAGCAATACCACCATGCCTGCAGTCATTGCCCCTTCAAGGATTCCCAATGGAAGTTGTGTCGGGATAAAGGCAATAAGAATCTTCCAGAAAAGCGGCAGAAACTGCGAATCTCCTTTTATGCCTGATGCGAGCTCAACGGATGTAGTCAAATATGTTGCCCAGTCTGCAAAGAGACCAGCCATGAAGCCTGCAATCCAAAGATTAGCTTTTAACGCTCTCAATCCTCTGAAGGTCAGATATCCTGCAAAGGAACCCATGATGCCCATGGACACGATATTAGCGCCCCATGTGGTCAGACCCCCGTGGGCAAGAAATAGGGCCTGAATCAATAGGGCAACTGATGAAATAAGTACGCTTATTGCAGGGCCAAGGAGGATCGCTGAGATCCCGGTTCCGCATGGATGGGAACATGTGCCTGCAGTGGGCACAGGTATCGGCATGCACGAAATGATGAATACAACAGCCGCCATTAACCCGACGAGAGGCTTGAATGAGAGGTCAATTGACGATAGTTTCTTGAGCTTATACAAGCCCCACGCCACAAAAGGGACTGCAACCAGAGACCAGAGCAATGCCCAGTTGAAAGGCAATATCCCTTCTGAGATATGCATGGCATGAGCATCAGAGGCAGTGAATAGTGAACAGTGAACAGTGAACAGTGAAAGAATAAAAACTTTTAACTTTAAACTTTTAATTTTCATAGCGCCTCCTAAAATCTAAAGGTTATTCCTGCAAGCAGGGTTAGATCCGTATCCGGCTTGTTAAGCCCGCCCTTTACACCAGCATCAATGGCAATGCTTTTAGATATCGAATAGATCAGCCCGCCGAGTATAAATGCAGGGTGTGTATTGGATGTCTTATCGGGATTTCTCTCTATCCCGATATTTCCAACAACCTTTAGATCCTTCATAACCTCCACTTCAGCGGCAAGAGATGTATGCCATATGTCATTTCGTTCATCAACCTTGTTTTCATTTCTTCTGTATCCGAGATTGAGGTGGAATGCCCATGGATTTAGTTCCCGTGTGGTAATGAAAAACAAACTATACGTTGCCTTTCCGGCACCCAGACCTTTTCCATCATCGCCCGTTGGCATGGTCATGCCGGGTTTCAAGGCAAAACCCAGACCATCCTTTTCGTAGAATCGCCACTTGAATTCAAGGGAGGTATCCGCGATCCCGCTTTCTCCGGACGTAGTTCCCGGATCCTTTGTCCTCATATCCTGGTAGGGAATGCCCAAAACAATGTCTATGTTGTCTGCTATTCCATAAGACAGCATTGTCGCTATCTCGGTGGCGTTCTCAGTTACGCCGTCTTCGTCTTCATGGGCATACTCGCCATTGACTTCGAGTTGAAATTTTCCTTTTCCCTGTGTGTCTGTGTCGTCCGTAATGAGCGGATGAGATGCAAAAGCTGTCTCTGACCAGAGAAATATAACCATTATTGCAACAGTTCTCTTAAAACACATATTTTTCTCCTTCCATCGAGGTTGTGGGAATGAGAGGTCTTCCGGCTCAGGGCTGCCTACTCACCCGCCTTCCCATCCTTCGACAAGCTCAGGACAGTGGCTATAGTTGGGTTTTCGTTCCCTTCACGGCTGCGTGACAGCAGAGGATTTTCACCTCTTTCCGCTTCTTCATTCCCTGATTCTTTACACCTTATGCCTGATTCAATCTATCTGTTCATGTATCACCCCCTTCCGCCATTTTTAATAACGCGTTCACAAGGGCCACGGCCACAGGGGTCCCGCCCTTTCTCCCGCGGTTTGTGATGTAAGCAAGGTCCGTCTGCATCAGGGCCTCTTTGGATTCGGCAGCGTCCACAAACCCGACCGGGACGGCGATCAGAAACGCGGGAGCAATCCCTTCCTCCTGATTGAGGCGGAGGACCTCCCGGAGCGCCGTAGGTGCATTCCCGATGACCAGGATCGACTCCGTAAGAAGGGAACCGAAGGAGCGGACAGCGGCCGCGGACCGGGTCATTCCAGAGGCTTGGGACTGGGCACTGACGTCCGGGTCGGCGATTCTGCAAAGGACCTCCCCGCCGCCGGCCTTCTTCAGGGCCGCCCTGGAGATTCCCGAGGCCACCATGCGGATATCGGTTAGGATCGGACACCCGCGTCGGATCAACTGCATCCCTGCCTGCACCGCTCCTGCGGAAAAGACCAAAGAACACCCGATCTCGAAATCCGCTGTAGCATGGACCACCCGGCGGACCAGAGGGAACTCGAGGGGGCTGAACCCATGTTCACCCATTTTCTGTTCAATAATCCGGAAGCTCTCCGCCTCTATGGCAGGCCCTTCTCTCCTGATCTGCATTCACTGCTCCTTGGATGGACTGTTTCGCATCTCTTCCACCCGGTTCATGACCACTTGGGCGAGCAGGGGGTCGTTCCCCAGTTCCGTGCCCATGGCCATCTCCACATGCGGAAACCGTTTTTTCAACTCCACGAACACACTCGGGAGATCCTCCCGGATGTGAATTCCGGTATGCAGAAAATAGGGGACCATCAAGACCCTTTCCGCACCCTGAGCAATACAGCGCTCCACCGCATCTTCGATGGTCGGAGGGCAGAGCTGAAGAAAGCCGCACTCCACAATGGTGAAACCACCCGCCTTCCGGATCATCCCTGCGATCCGGAACATCCCCTCATTGGCCTGCTCGGCCCGGCTTCCATGACCGATTAATAATAAAGCTTCCATCACTTCACTTCTCTTCTTTTCTGGTTCTTCTCCCATTTAGTGGGTAAAAAGGGTTCGAGGATTCCAGGGTTCAAGGGGTCAAGTGAAATACTTAAACGCAAGCAAAATCTCCAGAGAAAAACACTGGAATCCTTGAACCCTATGACCCTCGGCCCCTTATGTCTTTAGCACTTCACT
>MNYV01000009.1 GCA_001873285.1 Nitrospirae bacterium CG2_30_53_67 | reverse complement strand
CCATCTAGTGGGTAAAAAGGGTTTAAGGGTTCCAGGGTTCAAGGATTGAAGTGAAATACTGAAACGCAAGCAAAATTTTCAGAGATAAACACTGGAACCCTTGACCCCTGATGTTTTTAGCTTCACTCGACCCCTTGAATCCTTGGCCCCTCGGCCCCTTATGTTTTTAGCACTTCACTTGCCCCCCGGAATCCTTGACCCCTGATTATTTCAACCACTCTTTTGGAGATGAACCTGAATTATTTCAGCACCTCTGCGCCTCCCACAATTTCGGAGATCTCCTTGGTGATCTGGGCCTGCCTTGCTTTATTCATATTGAGCGTGAGGAGGCGGATCATATCTCTGGCATTGTTGGTTGCGGAATCCATGGCGGTCATGCGCGCGCCCTGCTCACTGGCTTCAGATTCCAGGAAGGCGCGAAAGACCTGAGTCTCCACATATTTCGGCAGGATATGGGTGAGGACATCCTGCTCAGAGGGTTCGTAAAGATATTCAACGGCATTCATTTCGGGAGTGATCTCGAGCGGCTCCACGGGCAGCAGGCGTTCCACGACCACCCTCTGTGAGATCGCCGACTTGAATTCGTTATATACGATATAGATGACGTCCAGATCTTCTTTCTCAAATTGTCCGACCATCTCACCGGCAATTTCCGCGGCATCTTTATATTGGACTTTTCCTGAGATGTCCACAAAGACCTTGTCCATGCTGATGCCCCGGCTCTTGAAAAAATTTCTCCCCTTCTTTCCGATCACATACAGGGTGACCTGGTTCTGCTTTTGCTTTTGTTCTTTAAGAAATTGCAGGGCCTGACGGCAGATGGCCGTGTTGAATCCGCCGCAGAGACCCCGGTCCGAGGTCAGAACAATCATCCCCACCCGGTCCTCCTCTCGAACCCTGAGGAGCGGATGGGCCTCTTCGCCGGTCCGTGCGGCCAGACTGGATAAAACCGTATGCATCTTCTTGGCATAGGGGCGTGCCGACAATATGGCGCCCTGGGCCTTCTTCATCTTGGCCGCAGCCACCATCTTCATGGCCTTGGTAATCTGCTGTGTATTTTTAATGGAGGCGATCCGCCTCCGGATGTCGCGTAGACTGGCCATTTCTTAGGAATTTTTCCTCTCTTGTTCAGTTTAAATTTATACGTTGAATCCGCTCTTAAACTCTTCGATCACCTTCTTGATCCCGGCCTCAAGGCCGCTGTCGATGCTTCCCTTCTTCAGAATCTCCTCTCGAAGTTCGGGGCGCCTCTCTTCTACAAACTTGTGCAGGTCCTTTTCGAATTTCGTGACCTGGTCTATAGCGATATCATCCAGATAACCTCGTGAGGCTGCAAAGATACTGATGATCTGCATTTCCACGGGCATGGGAACATATTGACCCTGTTTGAGGATCTCCACGGTCTTGGCCCCTCGGTTCAACTGCTGCTGGGTGGCCTTGTCCAGATCGCTTCCGAACTGGGCGAAGGCCGCGAGCTCGCGGTACTGGGCCAGATCCAGACGGAGTCGGCCGGCCACCTGTTTCATGGCCTTGATCTGTGCGGCGCCGCCCACACGGGAGACCGAAAGGCCCACGTTCACGGCCGGCCGGATGCCGGAATAGAAAAGGTTGGACTCCAGGAAAATCTGTCCATCGGTGATGGAGATCACGTTGGTCGGGATGTAGGCGGAGACGTCATTAGCCTGGGTCTCAATGATGGGCAGTGCAGTCAGGGAACCGCCGCCTTTGTCTTCGCTCATCTTGGCCGCTCTTTCAAGGAGCCGGGAGTGAAGGTAGAAGACATCGCCCGGATAGGCCTCGCGGCCCGGCGGGCGTCTGAGCAGCAGCGAAAGCTGCCGGTAGGCAACGGCCTGTTTTGAAAGGTCGTCATAGAAGATGACGGCATGCCGTCCGCTGTCCCGGTAGTACTCGCCGATGGTGCACCCCATGTAAGGCGCAATATACTGGAGCGGCGCCGGCTCGCTGGCCGTGGCCGCCACCACGATGGTGTAATCCATGGCCCCGTATTCCTCAAGCTTCTGCACCACCTGGGCCACGGTGGACCGCTTCTGCCCGATGGCCACATAGATGCAGAAGACATCGGTGTTCTTCTGGTTGATGATGGTGTCCACGGCTATGGCCGTCTTCCCCGTCTGCCTGTCGCCGATGATCAGTTCACGCTGGCCTCTTCCGATGGGGATCATGGAGTCGATGGCCTTGATCCCGGTCTGCAGGGGCTCCTTCACGGGCTGGCGTGCGATGATCCCCGGCGCCTTGATTTCCATCTTCCGGGTCTCCTTGCACTCAATCGGTCCCTTCCCGTCAATGGGCTGGCCCAGGGCATTCACCACGCGGCCGAGCATGGCGTCACCCACAGGCGCCTCGACGATCCGTCCGGTCCGCTTGACCATGTCGCCTTCCTTGATATGGGTGTCATCTCCCAGAAGCACGGCGCCGACGTTGTCCTGCTCAAGATTCAGGGCAATCCCCATGATCCCGCCGGTAAACTCCAGGTATTCGCCGGACATACAGTTCTCGAGGCCGAAGACGCGTGCAATACCGTCCCCTACGCTGATGACGGCGCCCACTTCGGCAACGTCGATGCCTGTTTCAAATTCGGAGATCTGTTTTTTAATCAGTTCACTGATTTCGGCAGCCTTGATATCCATGTTCCCTTACCCCTTTGTAATTTGTTCCTTAAGTTTCGCCATTTGCGACCTGATGCTTCCATCATAGACCACGCTTCCGATTCTGGTAATGATCCCTCCGATCAACCGGGGGTCCTCCTTCAGCTTCAGATAGATATGCTTTCCCGTCATACCCTCCAACTTGGACCTGAGCCTCTCCTTGTCTTCATCGGCAAGGGCAACGGGCGTCATCACCTCCGCCTCGGCCCGGTTTCCGATCTGGTCTGCAAAATGGACAAGTTCCCTATAGATTCCCTCGATCTGAGGAAGCCGGTCGTTCCTGGCCAGAAGGTTCAAAAACTTTTTAAGAAGCCCGCTGATTTTCAATTCAGCGGAAACCTCGTCTATAAGCTTCTGTTTGTTCTCCTTCTTAGATACCGGGTTAAACAGGAAGTTCTTTAATTTTCTGTTCTCAACGATCATCCGGACGGTTTTACCGAGGTTTTGCACCATCTGATCGACCGACCCTTCCTCGACCGCGAGGTCGGCCAGGGCCTTGGCGTATCTTCTGCAAACGACTGCGTCACTCAAGAGAACCGATCCTCCTTAACCCTTCATCTCGTTTAAATACGAGGCAACAAATCGTTTATGATCGCTCGATGAGATCTCTTTTAAAAGCCTCTCTTCGGAAAGTTTCAGGGCCAGATCCACCGCTTCCTGCTTCAGGCTTTCTTTTGCTTTCTTGATCTCCTGCCGGATGGACTCTCTGGCCTTCTCTTCTATTTTATTCACCTTTTCATGCGCCTCCTCCATGATGCGCTCCTTGAGTTTTTCTGCATTGGCGACAGCGGTTCTGCGGATCTCTTCAAATTCCTGGTCCCGGCCCGCCAGACGCCCTGTGATTTCTTTGTACCTCGCCTCGGCATCCTCCTTGCTTTGCTTGGCTTGTTCCAGAGCGGACTGGATCTGCCCGCTGCGGGCGGCCATGAAATTGCGGACAGGGCCGGACGTCACCTTATAAAGAAAACCAAAAAGCACTGCAAAGTTGATGACCCGCCAGAGCATAGCCGTAGAGAAGATGGATGGGAATTCCTCATGGCCTCCCTCTCCTCCCGAAGCTGCCGCCAAACCGGAAACCGCCAGCAGAAGCAAGATCGGAAGAAGGATGTTCTGTACCCTCCTGAACATGGAATGTCCAGATGCAGTAGATTTTAAAACGATCATCACAAAGCCCTTCCCAAGATCTTCACGCATATCTCGCGGGATAAGGATTCTACATAGGACCGAAGCTCTTCTTTTGCAGAGTCGAAATCCTTTTCCAGGTCGGTCATGGCCTTTGCCATGAGTTTTTCAGCCTTCAATCGGGCCTGTTGCAGGATCTCCTTTTCTTCGGCGGAAGCCTCCTCGTGAATCTTGTTATATATGTTCTTGGCATCCCTCCTGGCCTGCTGAAGGGCCTGCTCGTATTCCTCCTGCAATTGTTTCAACTTCTGGTCGGCATGTTTTGCATCCCGGACGGCCCCATCAATGATCTCCTTGCGCTGATCCATGTTTTTCAGCATGGGGCGGTACAAAAGAAGGTTCAGAATCCACATGAGAAATAAGATGAGGAATACGGCTGGAAGTATCTGATATAGAGAAAGCCCGAGCACGCTTTCTTCCCTCCTCTAAATCACGATATGCGCCCCTTGACAAGGGACATATCTTATAAAGTATGGAGAAATTAGCATATCCTAAACTCATTGTCAAGCGCTTTAAACATAAAATTTGTGACTTTTGCCCGCAAAAAACCACTATACCATTAAAATAGGCAATCTATTTGATCAGAATAATCTTTTTGATCATAGCGGAAAGGTTACTTGTTTTAATCAGGCAATCCTATAGAGGGGCATCCGGCGAAAGGGTTGCCCAACATCCGGATATGTAAGGAGAATATGTCATCCGGCAGACAATCATAGATGGGCTATGATTCACGCCGGATTAAAAGCCAATAGGAGGAAAAGTCATGATTAAACGCGTTCAAGTACTGTTAATTATTATCATTCTGGGGGTTTCGGGCGCGGCCAATGCAGCGCTGGTTTCGCGCCTGGGCGGCCTGGCCGTCTACGACACCGACCTCAACATTACCTGGCTGGCGAATGCCAACGCTAACGGCTTCATGGACTGGTCACAAGCCAACGCTTGGGCGTCAGGCCTGACCGTGGGCGGGTTCAGTGGCTGGCGCCTGCCCACCACCCTGCAACCGGATGCCACACGGAAATGTTATCGCTCTCGCTGACCGGAACGGGCAGCCTGTCCGGGTTCAGCACCATACTCACCATCCCCATGTTCATGGTGGTACATAACGACCCCCGCACACCCGGTCTGGCTGTACAATCGTTTAACAGCGACGCAACATATTTGCAAGGCCAGATTCTCGGCGATCCCGACTTTGACTTATTGCGGATCAGTGGTGGAACAGGTTTCGGCATGCCGAGTCCCGGCCACAACACCCTGACACAGACGGGCGGCAACTGGGCTGTAGATAGTTTCTTCGACATCACCTATCGGATTGATTTCGTCGGCGCGCCCGGCGGCTCACTGGCTGGCTATTCGGGAAGCACCACCGGTATGGAGCGTTTCAGATCGCAGGTGATGACTCCGGTGCCCGAGCCCTCGTCTCTCTTCCTGATCAGGAGCGGGCTTATCGGGCTGATCGGCCTCGCACGCAAACGCTCGTTATCCTAAATCAAGTCAATCAAAAAAGGTCGGGCCCTGTTCAGAGGGTCCGACCCCTTCTCTCCTCCTTGCCATCCCCGCATTTCTGCGGTAAATTCATTATGATACAAGATAACGGAAGGGGGGAATCGTTATGAGGTATCTGGGTTTTTTCCCTCTATTTTTTTTCTTCCTTTTTGCCGGCTTGGGCGGGTCGCCCATCAACCAGAAGATCAAGAGACATGGCCTATCCGGGGAGTATGCCGAGGCCAGAAAAAGGATGGTGCAGGAGCAGATCCTCGGCAGCGGGATCAGGGACGAGAGGGTCCTCAGGGCCATGTCCAATGTCCCGAGACATCTCTTCGTGTCTCCGGCCTATCGGTATCTTGCTTACGCAGATGGACCGCTCCCCATCGGGATGGGACAGACCATCTCCCAGCCCTACATCGTGGCCTTCATGACCGAGGTCCTGGAACTGTCCCCTGATGACCGGGTCCTTGAGGTGGGGACCGGTTCGGGGTACCAGGCCGCAGTGCTTGCTGAGATCGTGCGGGAGGTCTATACCATCGAGTTGATCCCGGATCTGGGTGAAAAGGCAAGGAGCCGGCTTGAGGAATTGGGATACAGGAACATCACCTGTCGTATCGGCGACGGTTACCTGGGTTGGCCGGACAAGGCGCCCTTCGACGCGATCATGGTCACGGCCGCTGCCGGGGAGATCCCTCAGCCGCTCATCGACCAGCTCAAAGTGGGGGGACGGCTCTGCATCCCAGTGGGCGGCTCGGATTTCATCCAGTACCTGATCCGGATCACCAAGACGCCGACCGGAACAGAGAGAGAAACCCTCCTCCCGGTCCGCTTCGTTCCCCTGGTGCATCCCGGCAGGAAGGCCCCGTAAGGGCCTAAGATAGGCGGTCATGATACCGAACCCCATGGCTCGGAATCAGACGTGATATAAGCTGCCGCCTGGGCATTTATTCATCTTCGTGTTTCTCCAATAGATGGAACATCTTCCTGAAAAATCCTGAGAGCATTAAAGCGAACAAGGCCCCGATCAGGGCGCCCAGGCCGGTGATGATGAAGATTGCTATGGCGCCGAAGGCGATTTGAACGGGGAGAAGATTCTCCCATGGAGGGCCGAGAAAGGCATGGATGCTCTTCCGGACGGCCTCTGACCACCCCCCGGATTTGAGAGGGAGAAAGAGATCGATTGAACCGGAGATGGCCAGGGTCAGGATCGCCCCTACGATTAATCCTACGGTAACTTCTGTTTTATAAATAAACCGTTTCATCGAAAGAGGTTTTGCCCATAAAGTTATACATCCGGTAAAGGTTTCAAATTGTATCTCAGAAAAAAGTGGTTTTCCAGTTTTTTCGCTGTTTTTTAAGAAATAAGAATCCTGCAGCCAGGTGTCTGGGCAGACAGATGCCATTCTGTACGGTTTCAGATTTGAAGTCTCGATGATAAAAGACTATCCGCTTGCGGTGTTTCCAAGAAGAAATTAAGAGGAAAATAAATTCTCAAAAAATGAATGGGGGTCTTGGAGCTTCGCATCTTTCCGAGAGTCTCTTCGGTCGGGATGCCTCGGTCCATGACCCAGACACGGTCGAATTTCCCGTATTGCTCCTCGATCTTGCTTGGGAAATCGGAGAGGGTCGTCTTGTCACTGGTGTTGCCCGGCATGACCTCATAGGCCGGAGGAAAGCCTTCCGGGGTGACAATCAGGGCAATCACGACTTTTGTGCTCCAACA
>MNYV01000008.1 GCA_001873285.1 Nitrospirae bacterium CG2_30_53_67 | reverse complement strand
ACAAACACCACTGGGTCAGGAAGACATCCATGGATGCCCTGGGCAGGCTCCTCTCACCGGATTCGATATTACGCAGGGAGACCTTGCCCATCCTTCACAATGTCCTTGGAGAGGAGAGCCCCTGGACGCGTGCGAGTGCAATTCGTGTCCTCACCGTCCTCGAAGATCGCTCATGTATTCCTGATCTGATCCGGCTCCTTCGCGACCCCCAGACCAGGGTCCGCGTGGAAGCGGCTGCCGGCTTGAAGAAACTCCACGCTCTGGAGGCCGAAGGCCAACTCATTGCTTTGCTGAATGACCCGAAGCAGAAGGTCTCGGCAATAGCGGCTTCGGCCCTGGGCCAGTTCAAAAGCCAAAAATCCCTCCCCATGCTTTTTGAGAGATTCAAGGATGCCGGATTCCGGCTCCGGTTATCCATTCTGGAGGCGGTTCATCAGATTGATCCCGCAGGACCGGACCTTCTGCTTGAGGAACTAAAAGCCGCAAACCGGATCAACCTGAAGGTTCTCCGTGAACTCAAAGAAGTCCGTTCCTTTGATCCATCCAGGCTTTTGTATACCCTGGCAAGGATCGGAGAGCCGGAAATCAGAAACCAGTCTATCCGGGCTCTTCATGGGGTGGGTCAACCGGAAAGCAAGGCTTTGCTCCTCTCATTGCTTCAAGACAACGATGCCGCTATCCGCGCTGCGACCATGGATGCCATTGCGCTTTTCCTGAACCCCGCCATGTCGTCGTTCATTAGTGAGATGCGGAATGATCCCGACTTCCTTGTACGGTTGAGGGTCATCCTCGCACTGGGTCTCATCAAGGACCCGGACGCACTTCCGTACCTTCGAAACGCCGTCTATGAGAAGGATTCAAGGATCAGTGCCCATGCCCTGTTGTCCCTGTTCCATTATGCCGAGCCCCAATTTCTAACGTGCTTCCTGGACAAATTCAAAGAGGTCAAGGTGCGGAATCTCCTTAAAAAGATAACTTCCAACAGAGACGACCCCGTGGTTGCTCTTCTGATTGATCAGATACCCGAATCCAAAAAACTCGAATTCCAGATCCTCAAGGATCATACATTAAAGAGCCTTGATCTCTTTTTAGAGGAGCAGATCCTGTCCGGAAAGACGACGAAGAATGAGAAGTTGAAGGCCATGATGATCGCTGGAACCCTGAAAAGGAAGAATCTGAAGAAAGCGCTCAAAAGGGTGATTCTGGAGGATCCCCTTCCCGAGGTTCGGGCAAAGGCGCTGAGGGCCTACTCGGCAGTTGCCGTGATCTCCAAAGAGAAAGAGATTATACAGAAGGCCATCGAGGATCCGTCGTTAGAGGTCCAGACCATGGCCTCCCGCCTTTTGATCCATTTCGAAGAGGAGCCGGTTTAGACGCTGGTTACCGGCTTCGTCCCCCTTTGATTATTCGTATAAGCTTCCGGACAAGGATCACCGCAATCCCGCCGAAGACAGCCGCTCTTGCAGCAGATCTGATCGTGACACCCAAGACCTGAATGTCGAGAAGTTCCTGAAGATTCACATCAAGACCCTTTTCTAAGTTTCCATCAGCATAGACGAACACTGCAAAGAACTCAAAGAAAATTCCCCGCTATCTCATAGCCCAGTTGACAGTCCTTTTAATAAGTGCTATAATCCGACCAATTAACAATACCAGTCTGGAGGTCTCTATGGGTACGAAATTTTCCGAGGACATTATCCCGCTCGGCGCCCTGAAGGTGAACCCCGGGAAGGTGGTTTCGCACGTGAACGAGACGCGCCGGCCGATCCTGCTGACGAGCAGAGGCCGGGGGGTCGCGGTACTCCAGGCGCTCAAGGATTACGAAGAAGAAACCGAGCAGCGCTCCTTCATGCAGGCGGTGGTGAAGGGAATAATGGATCTGGAGGAAGGCCGCGAGATTTCCCTGACCGAGGCGAAGAAACGCCTCGGTCTGAAGTAGTCCGATGGCCGGCAAGGTCTCGATCACATTTGCGGCGTCCGCAATCGGCGACCTGGAGGAACTGCAGGCGTATTACGCCGGCGAAGGGGCGCCCGATGTCGGGGTGCGGCTCACGAACGAGATCATCAGCCTGATCGAGCGTCTGAGCGCCCATCCCCGGAGCGGACGCGTTGTGCCTGAGTTCCAGGTCGAGCATCTGCGAGAGATCATTTTTCAGCCTTTCCGGATCGTCTACCGCTTTGAAAAAAATAAAGTTCGTATCGTCCGCGTCTGGCGGGGTGAACGGCTTCTGAAAATGCCATGACCATATCCGGCAGCAATGAAGGGGCATGTTCCATGTTCTCTGCCGCTAACCCATCTGTCCCTTTTGCCCGTCTCCCAAAATCCGCGATAGAAATTCCAAAATTATTCCTTCTCCCTTCATGGGAGAGGACAGGGTGAGGGTGAATCGTTTTCACCTTTAAGGTTACCCCTCCCCCACACCCCCTCCCGCGCAAGGGGAGGGGGATTTGTTGGGAGAACAATTTTCTATCTCTGTTTTTGGGCGTCTCATAGGGATTGTTTTTTCATGCTTTCTCTGGTATGATGCCCAAGGATTTCTGAGGGGATGCGATGATGATCGAGAACATTTTGGTGCAGGAGGCCGGCCTCCTCCAATGGGAGCTCCGGGTCTTCTGGGTGGTTGTGACCCTTTACGGGATCAGCGCATTATTTTACCTGTTCCATCTCTTTGCCCCAGATCGTGGAAGCGGAAAAATCGGCTCCTGGATCTTACGCACGGCTGTGCTTCTTCATACGGGTATGATCCTGCTCCGAAGCTATGCAGGGGGACGGCCCCCCTTTCAAAGCCTGTACGAGTCCCTTTCCTGGTTTTCCTGGTCCACGGTCATGGTCTATCTCTATATGGAGCGGCGCTGGAACAAGGTCTTCCTCCCCGGTCTGATCGTCACCCTCATGGCCTCGGGGGCATGCCTCTTCGCGCTCTTCACCAGAGAACCGGAGATCAACCCCCTCTTCCCGGCCCTGCAGAGTAACTGGTTCGTCCCTCATGTGGTCCTGGCTTTTCTCTCGTATGCCGTATTCGTAGTGAGCTCTTCCGTGGAGATCGTCTATGTGTTCCTTCGGCCGGCCGTGCTCAAAGGCAAGGGAAAGTCCTATGGGCTCTTACCCGGGAACCTTGAAACCTTTCATCGCTCTGCCTATAACCTCGTTCTCTTCGGTTATCCGCTCCTGACCTTTGGGATCATCTCCGGGGCCGTCTGGGCCGACAACGCCTGGGGAAGATTCTGGTCCTGGGACCCCAAGGAGACCTGGTCCCTGATCACCTGGACGGTGTTCACGATCTATATGCATGCCATGACCATCCCAAAATGGCGGGGGTGGCAAGCCTCTCTTTTTAACATACTCGGTTTCATCTGCATGATCATGACCTTCATCGGGGTGAGCTGGCTGGCCAAACTCTTCAGTATCGAAAGCCTTCACATCTATGCCTTGTGACGGGAAATAGACCATGGACCGGATACGAAAGAGCTGGATCTATAAAAAACTCATTTCCATTAAGACCGCGATCTTTCTGCTTTGCGTCCTGAGCTTCTTCTATTCCATTGGGACCATCTTCTCGCAGAACAGTGAATATGCAGAAGAGGGCGGGTTCGCGCTCTGGATCGTCAGGACCTTCCATCTCCTTGACATCTACACCCATCATGCCTCCCCTTTCCTCTATATTGCGATCCTCTTCTGGATCAGCCTCTTTCTCTGCACAATGGACCGATGGATGGTGTTGAGGAAGAACCGAAGAAAGATCGGATTTACTCTTTTTTCGCTCAAGACGTTCAAGGGCTCTCCCGGGTACCGGGAGGTCCGCATGCAAGGGAACAATGACCCAGGACCGGTTCTCAAGAACCTGGGGTTTTCCATCCGCAAACAAAAAGAGGACATGCTGGAGGCGGAGATGGGATTCAGTGCGACATGGCTCTCCTGGATCTATCACGCGGCCCTTGTTTTCTGTATCCTCGGATTCTTTACCACCTATCTCTTTTCCTTTGAGTCAGAGGTTACCATCTGGCCGGGAGAGCCCCAGACCATCGCCACAGTCTCGGATCAGACCCGATGGCATCGTTTAATGAATTTATTTATCGGGAACAAGGCCGCATGGAAGGCCCCCGAGGAGAAAACCTTCCGGATCGGCTTGGCCGAGTTCATCACCGAATACACCTATGAATACAAGCTCGATTTCACGGAGGAAAACCGGTGGTGGAAAATGGACAGGATCAGGGCTGTCTTTGCAGAAAGAGACAAACCCCTGCGTTTTAAAATCGACAACCCTTCCTACTATCCAAAGGACTGGAAGAGCCGTCTTCAGATCTATGATGGAGACCGGCTAAAGATGGAAAAGGTCATCGAGGTCAACGATCCGCTCCGGTATCAGGGGCTTGCCTTGTATCAGGCCGCCTACGACCAGAGACTTCATATCCGAATCCCTTCAACCGGGGAGATGTTGACCGTCGATGCCGGAAAGGAGTTCTCGATCCCCGGTGTCAAGGAGAAGATCAGGCTCGAAGGAGCGGTCAAGACCGGATCTCTTTTCACAATGGATGGCCAGGTCCAAAAGATCGTTCCTTTTGTGCCGGTCTCTCTAATTCCTGAGCCAGAAGATGGGGCCAAGCAGAAGGAGGACCAGGGGAAGGTGAAGGAGACGGCACAACCTCTGGAAAAACTGGTCCTGCATGAACCCCTTACGGTAAAGGGACAGACCCTGATCTTCGAGGGCCTTGACGAGGCAACGACTCTGAGCATCCGGCATGACCCCGGGCTTCCCCTCCTCTGGGTGTCATCCTTTCTCTTCATGGGGGTTTTGACTCTCAGGACATGGGGCCGCTGGTACAGGATACGCATGGTCAGAGAAGCGGATACGGTCTTCTTTGTGATCCAGGGACAGGGGATTTTGGCCAGGGAAGAGAGACTTGCCCGTGAGACCGAGGAGGCCTTCCAGCGGACTGGATAGACATCGAGAACATCCCGTCACTCGGATCTTGAAATATCCTTGATCTCGATGATCTCCCCCCACATGTGGAAACCGACCCGGTCTTTCAGAATCTTTCCGGTGAACCTGACCTTGAGGTTATCCTGCTGGAACTCAGGCGGGAGATTGGCCGGGTCATAGTTCTTACCATCGTCGCAGACGATTCCGTAGAATCCTCCCTCAATGGGGATATAACGGACCGTGCCTCTCCCCTCGAGCATCGAGGCATTCACTGCGCAGGAGGCGGTAAAAAAGGCGATGGACAACAACAGATTCATGGTTCTCATCCTGCAGGACCTCCACTGAAGATACAAAGCAAAATCATCCGGCTTCATCGGATTTCTTAAAATTCTAAATCATTCTGTTCAAGGATCTCCCTGACCATCTCGGCCACCTGAGGGTTGGGATCATTCAGAAGCGATTTTAAAACCACACGATCTTCTTCATCTCCGATCAGACCGACGAGGTATGCCGCATCTCCCCTTATTGTCGGGCTTTCATGACCGAGCAGGGGTAGCAGGGATGAGAGGGCCTTTCGGACCTCATCGGGCCTGGTTTTATGCAATTCCTCTATGAGCGCGGTCATACCCATTCTCACCCTGAAACGCTCATCAAGGAGCAGAACGCCTGCCATCTCATAAAGAGAAGGGTCCGACTTGAACATGGCAATGATATTCGACAGGAACCCCTGCTCCATATAATCGGCGATCATCTGCTTCAGTTCGGTTGCTTCCGGGTCCCTGGGCAATACCCCCTCATTTTCTTAAGCAATGATTCCCTTATATATTATTGCATAATTAAAGCGACATAATATTATTCTTAACGTTGCATAGTATACTTATCTTGTCTGC
>MNYV01000007.1 GCA_001873285.1 Nitrospirae bacterium CG2_30_53_67 | reverse complement strand
TATTTCACTTGAATCCTTGACCCCTTGAACCCTCGAACCCTATTTACCCACTAAATGGGAGAAGAACCTAATATCTTAAAGGGTCACACATTTGTCCCATTATATCGCAAAACGGATACTCCTGCTGATCCCCATCATCCTCGGTGTCGTCACCCTGGTCTTCTTCCTGGTCCACATGATCCCCGGGGACCCGGTGGAGATCATGATGGGGGAACAGGCGCAGGCAGCGGACAAGGAGGCCCTGCGCCATGAACTCAGGCTGGACCGGCCCGTGGCCGAGCAGTACAGAGTCTTCCTCTCAGGCCTCGTCCGAGGGGAACTGGGCCGTTCCATCCATTCCCGGGAAGCGGTCACGGAGATTATCCTGAAACGGTTCCCCGCCACATTCATCCTGACCCTCGCCGCCATGATGGTTGCCCTGCTCATCGCCATCCCCATCGGGATCCTCTCCGCAACCAAGCAGTATTCGCTGATGGACAATGCCTCCATGCTCTTCGCCCTGATCGGGATCTCCATGCCCAACTTCTGGCTGGGCCCTCTATTGATCCTCTTTTTTTCCATCCGGCTCGGCTGGCTTCCGGTCTCAGGCATCGGAGGCGTTCAACACCTGATCCTTCCGGCCGTGACCCTGGGCATGGGCATGTCCGCAATCCTGACCCGGATGACCCGATCCAGCATCCTCGAAGTGATCCGTGAGCAATACATCGTCACGGCCCGGGCCAAGGGGCTTGCCGAGAGGGTGGTCCTCTTCAAACATGCCCTGAAGAATGCGCTCATCCCGGTGATCACCATTATAGGCCTTCAGTTCGGCGCGCTCCTTTCGGGGTCCATCATCACCGAGACCATCTTTTCCTGGCCGGGCATCGGACGCCTCCTGATCCAGGCCATCAACCAGCGGGACTATCCGGTGGTGCAGGGGACGGTACTCTTTATCTCGCTTTGCTATGTGCTGGTCAACCTGCTGACCGACCTGCTCTATGGGGCGGCGGACCCCAGGATCCGGGTTGGGGGAAGGGGGGCAGATGCGTAAACACCGGCTGGCCCTGATCGGCTTGATCATCGTCCTCGTGATGACCACGGTTGCGGCGCTCTCGCCTTATGTCGCGCCCTATGATCCGTCAGAGCTTGACCTGGCTGGAAACCTGAGCGGGCCCACGCTCTCCCATCCCCTGGGACAGGACAAGCTGGGCCGAGACATCCTGAGCAGAATCCTGTACGGCGCCCAGGTCTCGGTGAAGGTGGGGACCGTGGTTGTCGGCATTTCACTCTCGGTGGGACTGCTGATCGGCTCTCTGTCGGGTTATGCCGGAGGCTGGATAGATGAAATCATCATGCGGATCATCGATATCCTCCAGGCCTTCCCGGGAATCCTTCTGGCCATCGCCATGACCGCTGTCCTGGGGCCTTCGCTGAATCACGTGATCTTCGCCCTCTGCCTCACCGGATGGGTGGGGTATGCCCGGCTGATCCGGGGGCAGATCCTCACGGTCCGGGAGCGGGAATATGTACAGGCGGCACGTGCCCTGGGCGCGGGCCCATTGAGAATCCTGATGCGCCATATCCTCCCCAATACCCTGGCCCCGATCATTGTTGAAGCCACATTCGGCTGTGCATCCGCGATCCTGGCCGAAGCGGGCCTCTCTTTCCTGGGGCTCGGTACCCAGCCGCCCACCCCCTCCTGGGGCTCCATGCTCAACGAGGGGAGCCACTTCATGCTCGTGGCGCCGCACCTCACGATCTTTCCTGGGATCGCCATTATGCTGGTGGTCATGGGATTCAATTTTCTCGGAGACGGGCTCAGGGACTGGATGGACGTGCAAAGAAATTAGGCACGGACCCTTTCAATTTAATTTGCCCAGTTGTTTTAGACATAAAACGCCGTAATAGGTGCTCGGAGGAGATGCGCCGTATCCGGGTTGGGGCCCGAAACCGCCGTTCTCAGGAATGTAGAGGGACGCGATAAACTCATAGATGCTGTCCCGGTTGACTTCTCCGCCTGCGGAGAGATCCGCAAAGGCCTCCAGTACATAGGCCATGTCCTGAATGGTAGGTTGCGTGGTGTACGTTTCTTCGAGATGGAGTCCGGCGTAGCGTGTCTCCTTCAGGTATTTCACCGCGCCGGCTTTTACTTCGTCATTCAACGCCCCGAGGATCTTGAGGGTGTGCACGGCTGCGAAAGTGGATGGCGGCCTTGACGGTTTTCCTTTTTCCACCCCGAAGCCTTTGTCTTTGTCGCGGAATGACATAAGATACGAAACAGCCTTCTCCTTGTTTAATCCCTGCAGGGCGCCCAGGAGATCCAATGAAGCAATGCCATAGAAGGAGGTCATCACGGAGCTGTATTTGCTCTTGGGGCCGGCCCTCATTCCGCCGTCTTCCTGGGAGAGAGAAAGCACGAACTGAGCGGCCTTTTTCTTATCGACAGCCTCAAAACTATTCAAGACCTCCAGCGTTTTCAGGGCAAAATATGTGGAGACGAGATCAGGCTCGGACGTGAATCCGGGCTCGGCCACGAATCCGCCATCCGGGGTCTGACAGGCCCGGATGTAGTTGATGATCTTCTTTTGGGCCTCGGGGGCGATCTTCTTTTCCAGGGACATGGAGGCAAAGGCATAGTAGTATGCGAACGAGAGGGATTCCGGAAAACCGGGCCGCATTTCAGCCCACTCTTGCAGATAGCCGGCCGTGCGTTTGAGATCAATCTCAGGATTTTTCTTGGTGTCTTCCTCAGCGGGTGATCCGAAGGGATATGCAAACAAGGCACACACAAGGATCAAAGTGATCCTTCTTGTAAATTTTGCAGTCATAAATTTACTCTTCCTCATATAGGGGGTGAAATCCCTTGAGGGGGGATCGCTCCCCCCCCAAGGTGAAACGGCCGAGGCGTTACGTCGCACAAAATCGCCCTCAGTCCGTGTTTATGGCTGGTGACTCGGTGTTCCGATCCGGCTGCTCTTTCCGATGTGGCAGACGTCGCATTTCCCAAGAGGCCAGGCGAGCCCCTGTAGGCGTACGTTCTGCTCGTTGTCGATAGCCTTCTTGGAGGGGAGAAGCCCGTGCGGCTCCCCGTGGCAGGTCTGGCACAGGATCTGTCCTTTCTTATGACCCGAACTTCCGAGGAACTGGCCGAAGACCGCCGGGGTCCCCACCAACTCTTGCGTGTTGGTGTTATGGCAGTCGGAGCAGGTGGGCAGGGTGCTGTAGTGCCAGGGTTTATCCATCTGCCCGGTGGAAACTCTCTGGAACAGATCCCCGTGACAGTCCGTACACCAGATGTTATGTGCGCTCTTGCCGGATCCGATTTTTATCGTGGTGTGAACCTCCCTGTAGCAGTCGAGCGTCCCGTTGCCGCCGGGATGACACTGATAACAATTCTTCTCAATGTTTGAATCATAGAAGGTCTGAACCTCCGCGCTCTCCACGTGGAACTTGTGCAGGACCTTGGAGAAGGGAGAGATCGAGGTATACCCTTTGCTCTTGGCATAGTTGACCCAGGTCGCGTCCAGAGCTGCGCTGCCGCCCACGGCCAAATCACTGTGGCACTTGCTGCAGCGTACCGGTGTGGCCAATCCTGTCAGGTGTCCGTAGGAATCGTAGGTCCCTCCCACCAAGGCGAGGACATCTACGCCGGTGTCACGAGTATGGGCATCCATCATTTCTTCAAAGACATCGTAGGGGTCCGGGCAGGTGCCGCAGGCCCCCTGTTTGATGTAACCTTTGCTTGCGGCCACGTCCTGATGGCAGTTGCAGCAGCCGCCGAAGGCAATGGGCAGGGTGGTGCTGGTGGTGCCCAGAACCGCCGAGGTGGCTTTGTCCTTCACCGTCACGTCCCAGTGGAGGTAGGCCTTTCTCTTGTCGCCGAAGGGTCCGATGAAATCGCCCTGGGTGTCCAGAGGCGGATACGCAGGCGCCCCTTCCGCGAGCCAGTACTTGGCATTACCCGGTGAAGAAGTGAGGATCTCCGGTGTCATGACGCCGCTCAGTCCGTATCCAGCAAGGCCTACCCGGTTGGTGCGGCTGATGCCGCTCCCGGGGAAATGGATATTTGCCGTGTCCAGCCATCTTAAATACTCAGGGTCTTTGGACAGGTCATAGGGGCCGTTATCGCCGTAAGTATTTTCACGTATTTTGTATTCCACGGTCAGCTTGGTGCTGTCGTTCATGGGAACCGGCGGTGAGCCCCTCTTAATCACCTGGACCCTCAGTGTGTTCCAGGGCGGAAGGAGCATCATAATGTCGGCTCTCGGGCAGACGCAGTGCATGCCCAGGTCGTTATAGCCGGCAACCACATAGTCGTTCGATGACGTTCCTCCCGCATACACTGCCGTCATCGTCGTTTTAGCGCTCATGGTTAAAGTCACGGTCTTATTTGTTGAATAATCCGCTGTTCCCTTTTTCCACCGCTTATCTTTTATGAGTAAAGACAAAAAGACATTGAAATGCTGAGGGTATCCGCATAAAATTTTAAATATCGTTTATATGTTAATTAATTATTGATATTAGATAATTTGATTTATTATTTATTATGTTAGCTTCATATATAATCTTGATGTGTACCAATTCCCCGATCAAGCCTGCCCTCGACTGCGATCGGGGGTCGGGGAATGACGCTCTTAGAGAAATGTTTACCCATAAATTTGCCGCAGACCCAGATTGGAGGGGGTAACTTGACTGCTGGGACAAAACATAATAGAGTGACTCATTAAAATTGATCCCGGTTTTTTCTTTTAAACTCACAGACAGGGAACGGACATGAATGGTTCAGCGATGGAAATGATGATCAGGAGGTTTTATGCTGGATTGCTTGCCGCCATATCCATATTCTCCCTGCTGATTCCTTCGGCCTTTTCGGCTGATGCCTTTTCGCCGGAGGCCGGTGCGCCGGCCAAGGCCGAGAATACGCCGTCTTTGGGGAGTCTCGGTGACCTGGTGGTCACGATGACGAGACTTCGGGAGCGTGCCGCCATTCAGGAAAAAGAAGTCACAGATTCCCCGGACATGGCCGAAACCGAGAAGAAGATCTCGGAGGCAGGCGAGAGGGTGAATGAGCTTGCCGCTCAGTTCGATGCATTGAAGCAGTCGAAGTCATACGGGACCATTCAGATTGAGGATCTCAAGGATATGGCAAGAAGCGAGGCCGAGGAACTCGGCCGGATCAATGAAGATCTTTCCTCGGCCCTGAACCTATCGGGCTCGATTCAGAAGGAATGGTCTGATGAAAAGGAAAAATGGAATGCGTGGCGGCTCTCGCTGAAAAAAAACGTTCCTTTTGGACCCTTGAAACCGACCTTTTCAGAAGCCGGCCGGATCATTGACAGTATGATTGATCTCTCCAACTCAAGACTGAAATCCGTGTTGGAGGTCCAACGCAAGGCCGAAAAGGCGGAGAAAGAGATCCAACAGGTATCCATGGAGTTGGATGCGCTGCTGAAGACTGTCCGTGGAGACATCTTCAGGAAGTCATCCCATTCCATGTTTTCACCCAAGTATTACACCCTCTTCAAGAAGAATCTATGGACCGAATTTATGGGAGGGGTTCGGTCCGCCGAATGGCCGGATAAAGAATTTTTCATGAGCCAAGGCTGGGTGGCGGTCTTGCAGCTTTTTTTCGCGCTGGTCCTCATGATGGGCATCTACCGGCGCCGCGGACTGCTAAAGGCATCGGACCGGTGGCGATTCCTTCTCATGCGCCCCTTTTCCGCAAGCCTTTTTCTTTCAGTCTCCTCGCTCTTTCCCCTGTACGGCAGCGCAGTCCCGTCTGTATGGCGGCTTGTGCTCTGGATAGCGGCCAGCCTTGCCGCGGCACGGCTGGTCGGAAGCCTCATCACCCTGCCGTGGAAGCGGAGGCTGGTCTATCTGCTTGCATGCCTTTTCCTTGCGGCCCATTTCTTTTCCGTGTTCGGTCTGCCCGAGCCTGTATTCCGTCTCTATGTTTCTTTTGCAGCTTTGTGCGGATTCCCTCTATGCTTCTGGAGAGCGGATACCAGTGTCAAGAGAGGCGACTCCCCCCTGTACACTTGGGCGCTCCGTCTGGGCGGAACGGTTTTTGCCGTGATACTCGCCGCAGAGGTGGGCGGCTACAGCGCCCTGGCCACCCATCTTTTTGATTCCACGATCAAGACGACCTTCCTGGTCCTTCTTGCCTGGGTGGCCGCGACCATCGCGCGCGGCGCATTTGAGTTCATCGTGTCGAACACCTTTCTCAAAAAATTTACAATGATCCGCATCAACAGGAACATGATCGTCAAACGTCTGGGGATGTTCACGGACCTCTTGATCGGATTCATTGCCCTGATCCTTATTTTGGAAATCTGGAGGGTATTCGAAACGCCCATGGATGCGCTGAAAGGGCTCTTCTCTTTGGGGTTTGCCGTCGGGGAACATCGCTTTACGGCCGGACACATGATCACCGCGGCGGCGGTGCTTTACAGCGCATTCCTGGTATCCTGGACCTTGCAATCGCTTCTGCTCCATGATGTTTTTCCCAAGAGTCAGGTGGAGCACGGAACCGGTATTTCGATTGTCCGGTTATTTCACTACCTCTTGGTTCTCGTGGGGTTTATCCTTGCCCTGGGGGCTGTGGGCTTTGAACTCAAGAACCTGGTCATCCTTACCGGCGCCTTAGGCATCGGCATCGGTTTCGGGCTTCAGAATATCGCCAACAACTTTGTGAGCGGCCTCATCCTTCTCTTCGAACGTCCGATTAAAGTCGGCGACATCGTGCAGATCAGCGGCGAGTGGGGGGAGGTCAAACAGATCGGTCTGAGGGCAACCGTGGTCCAGACCTTTGACCGTGCGGAAATCATCGTTCCTAACAGTGATCTGGTTTCGAGTCAGGTGACCAACTGGACCTTGTCTGACAAGATGGTCAGGCTCGTCATCCCGGTGGGGGTAGCATACGGCTCCGATGTCCCACTGGTGATGCGGCTTCTCTTTGAAGCGGCCCATAGACATCCCTTGGCGCTCAAAAATCCCGAGCCGCAGGTGCTGTTTTTAAGTTTTGGTGAAAGCTCTCTGAACTTTGAACTTCGTGTCTGGATTGGGGATGTGCGGAAACTTGTTGAGATGAAGAGCGAATTGCACATGGAGATTGACCGGACGTTCAGGGCATCCGGAGTGGAGATCCCTTTCCCCCAGAGGGACCTGCACGTGCGGAGCGTGGATGCATCCGCTGTGGACAGGCTGTTCAGAAAGACGCAGACGCCCCCCGGACCTGCCGGAAATATCCGGTGATCTTCTCTTTGAAGGTGAAAACATCGCTGAAGGCGAACGGGGCATTTTATGGCATTAGTCAGTTTGCAGGGTGTCCATGTCAGCTTCGGCGGACCGCCATTGCTTGAAAGTATTGATCTCTCCATTGACCGGGGCGAGCGGGTCTGCCTCATCGGAAGGAACGGGACAGGCAAGTCGACGATCCTGCGGCTCATCACCGGCGAAGTCAGGCAGGATGATGGAAAGATCGTGTTTCAGCAGGGCATGCAGAGCGCGCTTCTGGCCCAGGAGGTCCCACAGGCGCTTTTGGGGAGTGTGTTCAACGTGGTATCGGGCGCGTTGGGCGAGCAGGGGAAACTGCTTTCCGAGTATCGCCATCTGAGCAATAAACCGGCCCATGATCACAGCGAGAAGCTGATGGCAGAGATCGAGAGTGTCCAACACAAGTTCGAGACCGCCGGGGGCCGGCAAATACAGCAGCGTATCGAGACGATTCTCTCTCGCCTGAAGCTTCCTCCTGACGCCGAGTTCTCCGAGCTTTCAGGCGGCCGGAAGCGCATGGTCCTGCTCGCAAAGGCGCTGGCAGGCGAGCCGGACCTCCTGCTTTTAGACGAACCCACAAACCATCTGGACATCGGTGCCATTGCCTGGCTTGAAGCGTTCCTGCTTTCTTTCGGCGGGACCCTTGTTTTCGTAACCCACGACCGTATGCTGATCCGGAAGCTGGCCACGCGGATTGTTGATCTTGACCGAGGCAGACTGACGAGCTGGCCTGGGAATTACCAGGCCTATCTTGAACTCAAGCAGGCTGCGCTTGATACCGAAGCTGCGGAAAACGCAAAATTCGACAAAAAGCTGGCCGAGGAGGAGGCCTGGATCCGCCGGGGCGTCAAGGCGCGCAGGACGCGGAATGAAGGCCGCGTGCGCGCGCTCAAGGAACTCCGAAGGACCCGGAGCGAGCGGCGAGAACGGACCGGTACGGCGCATATGCGAATACAGGAGGCGGAGCGCACGGGCAGGCTTGTGATCGAGGCGCGGAACGTGAGCCACAGCTACGAAGGCAGCGAGGTGATTCGAGACTTTTCAACGGCCATCCTCCGCGGCGATAAGGTGGGTATCATCGGTCCAAACGGCGCCGGCAAGACCACGCTGCTTAAAATCCTGCTCGGCGATCTACCCCCCACGAAAGGGACGATCCGGCACGGCACGAATATGGAGGTGGCTTACCTCGACCAGCACCGCGCCCAATTGAAGGATGAAAAGTCCGTTCAGGATAACGTCTCGGGCGGAAGCGACTATGTGACCATCAACGGCAGCCGGCGGCATGTCATCGGTTATCTGCAGGATTTTCTTTTTTCGCCTGATCGGGCGCGCAGTCCCGTGAAGGTCCTCTCCGGCGGGGAGCGGAACCGCCTGCTGCTCGCCAGGCTTTTCACCAGGCCGTCGAACGTGCTCGTGCTCGACGAGCCCACGAATGACCTGGACATCGAGACCCTTGATCTGCTCGAAGAGCTTCTGATGGACTATCCCGGCGCCGTGCTGTTGGTGAGCCACGACCGGGCGTTGATCAATCATGTCGTCACCAGCACGCTCGTGTTCGAAGGCAAAGGCCGGGTGAATGAATACGTCGGCGGGTATGACGACTGGCGCCGGCAGAGGAAACCGGCCGCTCCCGTGGTCCCGGTCAGGAAGGAAGAGACAAGGCAAGGCACGCGTCCTCAGGCTGAGAAACGACGCAGGCTGAATTTTAAGGAGCAGAAGGAGCTTGAAAGCCTTCCCGAGCGCATCGAAGCGCTCGAATCGGAACGGCAGCAGATCCATGCGTCTATGGCTGACCCGGCCTTTTATCGCGAAAGCGGCGGCTCAGTGTCTGCAACCAAGTCAAGGCTTGAGGCGCTGGAGAAAGAACTGGACCAGGTCTATGCGCGGTGGGAGGCGTTGGAGGATCTGAAATGACAATGGAAAACAAGTTGTTGACAAAAAAGACAAAATCCCTATAATAAATTCATAATCAGCGGGGCACCCTGCCGGTTAGGGGGGAGATCATCCAATCAGCCGCAGCCTGTTTTCCGCGAGAGTGGCGAAATTTGGTATACGCACTAGACTTAGGATCTAGCCCGCTTTGCGGATTGGGGGTTCGAGTCCCCCCTCTCGCACCATCGGTCCCTCATATCAAATCCTGACCTTTAGAGATCGGGTAAATAATCGCTGATGGTTGAGATGCCGGGGCGCGTTATTCCCGGGGGGCTCCTGTCCGGGAGGGTTCATAGAGAGCCATATCATTCGATGTCTGAAAGGAAGAATAAAATGGAAAACCAAGAGGAGAAAGAGATAAAACTGAGCGTGGAGGAGCCGAGCCGGACCAAGAGGGTCCTGAAGGTGGAGGTTCCCACGGAAGAGATTGAACTGGAATTCAAAAAGACCTATCAAAACCTGCAGAAAAAGGTCAAATTCCCGGGTTTCCGTCCGGGCAAGACCCCGATCTCCATGATCCGCAGCCGTCTCTCTCGTGATGTGCACGAGGATCTTCTTCAACGGATCATCCCTGACTATTACGCCAAGGCCCTGGAGAAGTCGGCCCTTAAACCGGTGGATATGCCGATCATCCGGAATGTCCACCTCAGCGAAGGTGAGCCTTTCCGTTTTGATGCCACGGTCTATATCAAACCGAAGTTCGAGGTCAAGGATTACAAGGGGGTGCCGAGATCCAAGAAAGAGACCAAGATCACGGATGAGATGGTGGACCGGGTGATCCGGGACATGCAGGAGAGGTTAGCGGAACTCTCTGCCTATGAAGATGAAGACCACCAGGTGGTCAGGGGGGACGTTGCCGAAGCGGACATTGAAGGTTTTGTGGACGGCAAACCCATTGAACGGGGCAAGGGGACCGGTCAGCTTATCGAAGTGGGCGAAGGTAAGATGATTGCCGGGTTGGAAGATGGGTTCCTGGGAATGAAGAAAGGTGAGGCCAAGGAGATTCCCGTGACCTTTCCTGAAAATTACCATGCCGCCGGACTCTCCGGGGCAAAGGCGGTCTTCAAGGTGAACCTCAAGGACATCAAACAGAAAAAACTTCCGGCCCTGGATGATGAATTTGCAAAGGATGTGGGCGAGAGGTTCGGGACCCTCAACGAACTGAAGGCTGAGGTCCGCAAGGGGCTGGAGGCCGAGGAGGCCAAGAGAATCCGGGAGGACCTGCATCTTGAGATCATGGATGAGGTCCTCCGGAGGAACCCGATCGAAGAACTTCCCGAGATCATGATCGAACGTCAGAAGAAGGCCCTGAAGGAGAGCTTTAAATCGAACCTCCACCGTTCAGGCAAGGAGCCGAAAACCGAAGAGATCCATGGAGTGGTGGAGGAGACGGTGCTGGATAAAAAGGCCCGGAGAGATGTCGCCTGGAGTTTTATTATCGAACAGCTTGCGGAAAAAGAAGGAATCACGGTCACACCCGATGAGGTTGAATCCGCCCTGGGAAAAAGGGCATGGGAGTCTTCCATGTCTAAGGAGGTATTAAGGGATCTCTACATGAAACAGGTGGGTTCGCTCGAACCTTTCAGACTCATGCTCTTAAACGAAAAGATCCTTGACTTTTTGCTTGAAAATGCTAAAGTTACAGGGGAAGACGTACATGAAACCGAGGGGGGAGGCAAGGAGTAACCCTCTCTTTTTTTGATAACCGATTCAACTGGTCGGTAAGGAGTATTCGAATGACGCTTATTCCCATGGTGGTGGAACAGACGGCACGGGGCGAACGGGCCTATGATATCTATTCCCGGCTGCTCAAGGACAGGATTATCTTTGTGGGGACCGCCATCGATGACTATATGTCGAACCTGATTATTGCCCAGCTTCTGTTTCTCGAAGCCGAGGATCCCGATAAGGACATCAACCTGTACATCAATTCTCCGGGCGGCATCGTCACTTCCGGACTGGCCATCTATGATACCATGCAGTATATCAAGCCTCAGGTTTCCACCATCTGCATCGGGCAGGCGGCCAGTATGGGGGCGGTCCTCCTGGCCGCCGGAACCAAGGGGAAGCGTTTTGCGCTCCCCAATACCCGGATCATGATTCACCAGCCCCTTGGCGGATTCCAGGGTGTGGCTTCGGACGTGGAGATCCATGCAAAGGAGATCCTGAAGATCAAGGAAACCCTGAATGAAATCCTGGCCAAGCACACGGAACAGCCGGTCAAGAGGATACAGAAGGATACGGACAGGGACTTTTTCATGTCCGGTACCGAGGCCAAGGAGTATGGGCTGATCGATGAAGTGATTGCCCATCGTGAAGGGGCTGCTCCCGGAGAAAAGAAAGAAAAAGAATAGGAAAGGAAAGTGAGATGAAAAAAAGTGATCCGTCAGGGACTTTGAAGTGTTCTTTCTGCGGCAAGAGCCAGGAAGACGTGAAAAAACTGATTGCAGGTCATACCGTGTACATCTGCGACGAGTGCATCAACCTCTGCAACGAGATTATTGCAGAGGAGATGCAGGTCAAGAGGATTGACAAGTTTGATAAGGTCCCTCAGCCTCGAGTCATCAAGAAGGTTCTCGACGATTATGTCATCGGCCAGACCTATGCCAAGAAGGTTCTCTCAGTGGCCGTGCACAACCATTACAAGCGTCTGGCCACCAATATCAATCTCGGAGACGTGGAGATTCAGAAAAGCAATATCCTTCTGGTCGGACCCACGGGATCCGGCAAGACCCTCCTGGCCCAGACCATGGCCCGTATCCTGGACGTCCCATTCGCCATCGTAGATGCCACGACCCTGACCGAGGCTGGATATGTAGGCGAGGATGTGGAAAACATCATACTGAAACTCCTGCAGAATGCGGATTACGACGTGGAGCGGGCGCAGCAGGGGATCATCTATATCGACGAGATCGACAAGATCGCCAGGAAGTCGGAAAACCCGTCCATTACCAGGGACGTCTCGGGTGAGGGCGTGCAGCAGGCCCTTCTGAAGATCATCGAGGGGACCGTGGCCAATGTCCCGCCGCAGGGAGGGAGGAAACATCCTCACCAGGAGTTCCTGCAGGTGGATACCACGAACATCCTGTTTATCTGCGGAGGCGCCTTCGTCGGGCTGGACAAGATCGTCGAAAACCGGATGGGTGAAAAGGCCATGGGATTCGGCGCCAAGATCCAGAGCAAACAAAATAAGCCGATCGGGGAGATCCTCTCCAGGGTTGAACCCGAGGATCTGTTGAAGTACGGGATGATTCCGGAGTTCGTCGGCCGGCTCCCGGTCCTCGCCGCCCTGGACGAACTGGACGAGGATGCCCTGGTCCGGATTCTGACCGAACCCAAGAACGCCCTGATCAAACAGTACCAGAAGTTTTTCGAGCTTGAGGGAGTAAAACTGAAATTCACCCAGGGGGCATTGGACGGTGTGGCGAAGACCGCCCAAAAGCGCAAGACCGGCGCACGTGGGCTCAAGGCGGTTCTGGAAAACGTGATGCTCGACGTGATGTATGAGCTTCCCTCCCAGGTGAACGTGAAGGAATGCATCATCTCCGAGGAAGTCGTCAAGGGTCTGGAGCAGCCGATCCTGATCTATGAACAGAAGGAAAGCGCATAGTTGTGGGTAAAAAGGGGTCGAGGGTCCAAGGGGTCAAGGAATCAAGTGAAATACTTAAATGCAAGTAAAATCTCCAGAGAAAAATACTGGAACCCTTGACCCCAAGATGCCGTAGTGTAGTGGCCGTAGCAGAGGGTCCCGGCCCTGGAAAAGTAGATTCAACGAGATGCCGGGATCTAACGACAAAAATAGACAAAAGTGGGACACGCGAAGCGTAACCCTATGACCCTCGGCTCTTTATGTTTTCAGTATTTCACTTGACCCCTGGAATCCTTGAACCCTTATGTTTTCACCCGCTCTTTATGAAAATCCTCTCTGCAGAGTTCGTTCTTTCCGCTGTCCATAGGAAAGACTATCCGGTAAAGCGCCTCCTTGAAATCGCCTTTGTCGGGCGCTCCAATGTGGGGAAATCCTCTCTGATCAATGCCCTTCTCAACCGGAAAAAACTCGTCAAGGTCAGCTCCACACCCGGCCGTACCCAGATGATCAATTTTTTTCTGATCAACCAGTCCTTTTTTTTTGTGGATCTTCCGGGGTATGGATTTGCAAAAGTGCCGAAGGATGTTCGGGAGCGCTTCGGCCCCATGGTGGAGCAATATCTCGAAGAGAACCGGCATCTCACCTGCGTGGTCCATATCCTGGATGCCAGGCGCCGGCCGGGAGAATTGGACAGAATCATGCGGGAGTATCTTCTCTCTCATGGAATCCGAATCTTGACCGCGGCCACGAAATCGGATAAGATCACCATGGGGCAAAGAAAGACGCAGGTCCTGAAGATCCGGGAATCCATGGGATTGTCCGGAGAAGATCCCCTGATCTTTTTCTCCGCCGTCACGTCCGAGGGGCGAAATGAAATCTGGAAGGCAATCAATCCGCTCATCTGATCTATTCTGGAAAAAAGAGTTAGAATGAAACCACAGAGCTCTGTGGTTCGGGTTTTGATATACCATTGAACAAGGGAGGAAGATCAGCATGAAAAGTTTCGTTACAATGTTCATGAGTGGATTGGCATCGGTTTTCTTTATGACCACGCATCTTCATGCGGCTGAACCCGGGAAGGGCGAGCCCCAAGCCGTTTTGGAGACGGATTTTGGAAAGATCCTCATTGCCTTTGATCCGGATGCAGCCCCGAAGACCGTGGAGAATTTCAAAAAGCTTGTCAAGGAGGGTTTTTATAACAAGACTTATTTCCACCGGGTCATCCCCGGTTTCATGATCCAGGGAGGCGATCCCAACACCAAGGACGACGACCGGAGCAACGACGGCATGGGCGGGCCGGGTTATACCATCCAGGCCGAGTTCAGCAGCCGCAAGCACGTGAGCGGAACGGTTTCCATGGCAAGGTCCATGGATCCCGACAGCGCCGGGTCGCAGTTCTTCATCTGCGTGGCCGCGGCCCCCCATCTCGACCGCCAGTATACGGTCTTCGGCCATGTCGTCGAAGGGATGGACGTGGTCGGCAAGATCGTCAGCGCTCCCAGGGACCGCATGGACAATCCGTTGAAGTCCATCTATATACAGAAGGCCTACCTGAAGTAGAGACGGCTTTCTGATTTGCGCCGTCAGAGAAAGAAAAAAGGTCAAGGATGGCTTGGGGCCGGATGATCATGGATGTTGGTCTTCTTAAATGCATGGTCTTCCAGGTTCAGGTTCCAGAAGTTTCTGTTGGCTGTCGCGTTCCCGGAGAAAAAACCGTTTCCTGAAATAGCGCATGTATTGATGTCATACCAGGGCCAGACTCCACTGAGGGTCTTGGTCATTTGGCCGCAATGGTTCTGTCCTGTAAAATTCCCCTTGGCAAACCCAGCCGATTGATTGCCGCATTCCGGACCCATGTAGGTCGGCATTTGCCATAGACCTGAAATTTGATTGCCTTCCGATAAGATCCCTTGATAGATTGAAACTCTTCCGTCCATGGGATTCGGATCAGCCCCCCCTTTGAACCTGAGCGTACCTGATACAGGCA
>MNYV01000006.1 GCA_001873285.1 Nitrospirae bacterium CG2_30_53_67 | reverse complement strand
TATGCGTTCACTGCCACAACCCGCACCAGCCGCGCTTTAAACCACTGACACCCAAACCGCCGCCTGTGCGGCCTGATGATATCAAATAAGGACCATCTCCAAAAGAGTGGGTGAAAACATCAGGGGTCAAGGGGTCAAGGATTCCAGGGGTCAAGTGAAGTGCTTTTTAAAAACTCAAGGGTCCGAGGGGTTAAGGGGCTTAGGGTCCAAGTGAAAAGCATAGAAAAAACTGAAAGGTAACAGAAATCAAAAAACCACTTGAATCCTTGAACCCTGGATCTCTATAGGTTCTTGAATCCTCGAACCCTTCTTATCCAATAGATGGGAGAAGACCTCGGGCATGGAGAAAACTTATTGCAGAGAACCTGTCTCCGAATCCGCTGCACGCTTCCTCTGATACCGATTGACCGCCATGTTGTGTTCATGAAGAGTCCTTGAAAAGGCATGGGTCCGGTCGTTTCGGGAGACAAAATAAAGATAGGATGTCTCAGCCGGATAGAGCGCCGCCAGGATCGAGGATTTCCCTGGATTGGCAATGGGGGTCGGCGGGAGCCCCTGCCGCAAATAGGTGTTATACGGACCATCTGTTTTCAGCTCACTCTCCTGAAGGTTTCCATCAAAATTCTTGATCCCATAGATCACGGTGGGATCGCTCTGCAAGAGCATATGTTTTTTCAGCCGGTTATGAAAGACCGAGGAGATGAGGGGGCATTCCTCCTCCGACCCGGCCTCCTTCTCGATGATCGATGCGAGGATCAAAACCTGGTGGAGGCTCATTCCAAGCGATTCAGCCCGCTTCATCTTCTCTTGATCAAAAAAGGCAAGCATCCCGTCCACCATCTTCCGGATAACCTTCTCTTCGGTCATGTTCTTGTGAAAGGCATAGGTCTCCGGCATGAGATACCCTTCGAGGGAGGGTGTGTCCAGGCCGAGGGAGCGGATCATCACCGGATCGGTGAGCAGCGCCAGAAAGCGGGCCTTGGAAAGAGAAAGCTTTTCCGCCATAATCCCAGCCACGTCCGCGCTCCGCATCCCTTCAGGAATCGTCACGAGGTGCAGGACTTGAGATCCATGGCGAAGAATATTCAGAATCTGCCAGGCCGAAGAGGGCTCCGGGATCTTATATTCCCCTGCATGCACGGGGCCTTGGGATCTGGTCAGACCTGTAAGAAGGATAAAGGCCGGAACCGAGGGGATCCGCCCTTTCTCACGAAGGATGAGGGCCGTTTGCTTGACGCTTGATCCCGAGGGAATCTCAACGGTTTCAGAGGCTATCTCCGTGAGGTATGGAATAAAAAGAAGGCCATAGAGGTGCACGATCAGGAGGACCGCCATCCCCAGGGAAACCATGGTCACCCCTCCTGCCGGTGAACTAAATCTCATCCTGATGCTCCCTGGCCCTCCTGTCCAGGTATCCCTGCAGGATGAGCGCTGCCGCGACCTGGTTGATCACTTTTTTCCGCCTCTCTCTTCGGACATCCCCTTGAATCATCATCCTCTCCACCATCACCGTGGTCAGCCGTTCATCTTGTGTGATGACAGGGATGTTGAATCCCTCGAGCTTTTCCACCATATTCATGGCCTTCCTGGCCGCCGGCCCCAAGGACCCGTTCATGTTCATGGGGAGCCCCACCACCAGGCATTCCGCTTGATACTCACGGATGAGGTCCTGCAGGGCATTCAGGTCTGCCGTGATCTCTTTCCGGCGGATCGTCTTCAGCGGCTGGGCCGTGATCCCGAGTTCATCGCTCACGGCCACACCGATGGTCTTGTCTCCAAGATCCAAGCCCAGGATCCTCATGATCTATGGGAGATGCCGTTATTCTTCATCTCCACCCTTATCGAGCTTGGCCAGCCGCCTGCTCAGGGCATTGACCTTTTTTTCAAGGTTTTCCAGATCTTCACGCGTGGGCAGGTTCATCCGTTCCATGGTGGAACGGATCATGTCTTTCCAGGTCTTGTCCAGGCCTTCCAGGTTCTTCTCGGCCGTGCTCATTAAATCCTTGAACAGAGAACCGCTCTGCTCCTTGCTGACCTCCCCTTTCTTGACGAGGTCATCCACGAAATCCTTGATCTTTTCCTGGATCCCGAGGCCGACCATCATCGCCTTTTTTACGGTCTCAAACATGGGAACTCCTCCTTATTATAACGGTTCAAACAGCTTGAACGGATTAAACGGCTTATATAGTTTAAACCTTATCTTTTGGTTCAGATCTTCCCTGTTACGGTCATCTGTTCATGAACAAGATCAAAGACCTTGTTTAAGGCCTCATCGAGTTTTGATGCATCCGTGCCCCCGGCCTGGGCCATATCCGGGCGGCCTCCTCCGCCGCCGCCCGTGATCCGGGCCACTTCCTTGATCAGGTTTCCGGCGTGGATCTTTCGGGTCAGGTCATTGGTCACCATGGCAATCAAGGCCACCTTACCCTTGTTTTCAGAACCGGCCACCACCACGCCGGACCCGACCCGGTCCCGGAGCCGGTCTGCATGTTCCCTGAGTTCTTCAGGAGAGAGATGGTCCGCCCTGTGCGACAGGACCTTGACACCGTCAACCTCTCTGATTTGATCTATTATATCCCCTCCCCGGAGTTCCGCAAGTTCCCTCTTCAGGGATCCGATTTCGCAGAGCAGGTCCTTGCGTTCCTTCAGGTTTTTTTCCACTTTAGGAGCGATGCGTCCCGGAGACTCTTTGACGATTTCAGATAGGGAGCGGATCTCGCCTTCCAGACTTTTGAAATATTCATAGGCCTGAATGCCCGTGACCGCTTCAATCCTTCGGACACCCGCGGCGATCCCTCCTTCGTGCCGGATCTTGAAAAGACCGATCTCGCCTGTAGCCTGCACGTGCGTCCCGCCGCAGAGTTCCTTTGAAAGCTCCGGAATGGAAACCACGCGCACCTCACTCCCATACTTTTCACCGAACAGGGCCGTGGCCCCCCCGGATATGGCCTCATTTAAAGGCTTGACCTCTGTCTCAACCGGGGCGTTCCGGAAGATCCATTCATTGGCAAGCTGTTCGATCCGTTCCAGTTCCCGAGGATGGACCGGGGCAAAGTGTGTGAAATCAAAACGCAGACGCTCAGGTTCGACCAGGGACCCTGCCTGCTTGACATGATCCCCCAAGACGTGGCGAAGCACGGCATGCAGGATATGCGTGGCCGTATGGTTGTGCGCCGCAGATGCCCGTTTCCCCGGGTCCACCCGGCAGGAGACTTTCTGCCCTCTCTTCAGGGAACCTTGCAGGACCCGTACCCGGTGCACGATCAGCCCCTCGGCAGGCCTCCATGTCCTGATCACCTCAACCGATCCCCCGTCCCAGTCCAGGCTTCCCTGGTCTCCGACCTGACCGCCGGATTCGGCATAAAAAGGCGTGGAATCGAGCACCATATCGATCTCTTCTCCGGCCTGAACCGACTCTTTTATGACCCCGTCTCGAATCAGGGAAAGGACCCCGGATTCACTCTCGGTCCGGTCGTACCCCACGAAGAGGGTCTTGCAGGTTTCAGACAGAGACTTGAAGGCCGGCAAAATCCCCTTTTCTTCGGAACCCTTCCAGGAGGCGCGGGCGCGTTCCCGCTGCCTTGCCATCTCTTCATGAAAACCGGCTTCATTCACGGAAAGCCCTAAATCCTTGGCGATGTCCTGGGTCAGGTCCAGGGGAAACCCGTAGGTATCGTAAAGCTTGAATATCTCTTTTCCGGGAATCAGGGTTTTCCCCTGCTTTGTGAGCTTTTGGATGAGATCATGGAGGATCGAAAGGCCCTGGTCCAGGGTATTTTGAAAGCGCTCCTCCTCATTTTTGACCACGGAAGCCGCATGATCCCTCGCTCGAAGCAGATCGGGAAAGGCCTGTTTCATCTCGTCAACCACGGTCCCGGCCAGCCGGTACAGGAAAGGCTCATTCAATCCGAGCAGCTTGCCGTGCCGTGCCGCCCTGCGCAGGATCCTCCGGAGCACATAACCACGTCCCTCATTGCTTGGAAGGATCCCTTCGGCGATCAGAAAGGTGAGCGCCCGGATGTGATCCGCGATCACACGGGTGGATGTATCACAGGCGTGGTCTTGGCCGTAGGCCTTGCCGGTCAGGTCACAGATCCCGCCAATGATCCCTTGAAACAGATCGGTATCATAATTGGTTTTGACCCCCTGAAGCACCGCTGTGATCCGTTCGAGCCCCATCCCCGTATCAATGCTCGGTTTCGGGAGAGGGGTCAAGATACCCGACTCATCCTTCCTGTACTGCATGAAAACCAGGTTCCAGACCTCAAGGAACCGGTCGCAATCACATCCGGGACGGCAGCCGGGACGGCCGCAGCCGGCGTCGTCTCCCTGATCCACATAGATCTCGGAACAAGGGCCGCACGGCCCTGTATCCCCCATGGCCCAGAAATTGCTTTCTTCTCCCAGCTTAAGGACCCGTTCGGCGGGGATCCCGATCCTGTTCCTCCATATCCCGAAGGCATCCTCATCATCCTTGAAAACGCTCACCCAAAGCCGCTCTTTGGGAAGGCCCAGTTCACGGACAAGAAAATCCCAGGCAAAGCCGATGGCCTCTTCCTTAAAGTAGTCCCCGAACGAAAAATTTCCCAGCATCTCAAAAAAGGTCTGGTGCCGCGCCGTATGCCCCACGTTTTCCAGGTCGTTATGCTTCCCGCCCGCCCGCATGCATTTCTGGGACGTCGCCGCCCTGGGCACGCTCCTCGGCTTCTCACCCGTGAAGATATCCTTGAACTGGACCATGCCGGCATTGGTAAAGAGCAGCGTGGGATCGTTCCTGGGAATCAGGGGTGAACTCGGGAAGAGCGTATGCCCGCGTTCCTCAAAATATTTAAGAAACCGTCTTCGGATCTCGAAGCCTTTCATTCCCGGCCTTTAATGAGTTACAACGTATGGATCAGATGGACAAATCCCGATTCCTCAATGGAGCGCCGCATGGAAAAACACTCCATCAATGTGCCGTCAGGATAGAGATTTTACATGATCTTGTCAACAAGATAAGCCTGCCCGGGTCTGCGACAAATTTGTGGATAAACATTTCTCTAAGAGCGTCATTCCCCGACCCCCGATCGCAGTCGAGGGCAGGCTCGATCGGGGAATCCATGGTTCGACAAGCTCACCATGACAATTGTCACCCTGAGCCTGTCGAAGGGTGGATTGTCCGGTCAAACCCCGGTAAACCGAGGTCAAGCCGGACAATGACAACCCTATGTAATTCTGATGTGTACCCACAAATTTGTCGCACACCCAGCCGGCCCCCTTAGTGGTCCTATTCGTAAATACGGTCGCATTCGAGCCTGCCTGTGCCATGGCAGACAGGTGCCGTAGGGCGGCCTCCTCGGCGTTCCGCTCCTTGCGACGTACCGCAGGGGGTACGCCTCAGTCGCGCGCGGGGATGAGGCCGCCCTACGGCACTCTCGGTACGTTA
>MNYV01000005.1 GCA_001873285.1 Nitrospirae bacterium CG2_30_53_67 | reverse complement strand
ATCGCATTGAGCAACAACTCACGAGGCCGAGATCGAATCGTCGGCGCATGACGAGCCCCGTCAACCGCTGAACGCACCTTTTCATGAGAGTTGCTCCCTGCATCAAGATGTGGTATATAGGAGAGGGAGGTACCGTGAAGGATCTCTGCACCCGCTGCACCATCTGCTGTTACCACAAGACGCTCCAAAAAGACGGGACCATTCTCTACACGAACAGGCCGTGCGAGTATCTGGATATGGGGACGGGCCTGTGCATGGTCTACGAGTTCAGGAAGGAGGCGAAGAAGGACTGCTTCCGGATCACAAAGAAGATCGCCGCACTCGGGGTCCTGCCCCAGGGGTGTCCCTATGTGGCCGGGAAAAAGAGGTACAAGGGCCCCCGCCTGACCAAAAAACTGAGAGAGCTCGCGCAAAAGACGCTTGGAACCTACGCGAATGCGGAGAAAGACCGTGCGGCAAAGGAGCAAGGGTGATCCGGAAATATAACGGAACCATGCCAATAGCTGCCGTCCTGCCTGGACATCGGCAACCCATTTCACCCAATGGGTTCCCTTGACAAAAAAAGATATAAGGAAGTCAACATGAAGATAACAAGGCTGCTTTTAATTTTCCCTCTGTGTATCTTGCTTTTTTTCACCGGCTGCGGAAAGGCTGAAGAATCCTCCCGTACAAAAGCAGATAAAAAGATCCAGGGGGTCGAAACCGAAGAGGTCATCAGCCGTGAGATCGACGTCACCTTGAGCGCTGCCGGCACGGTCCGGGCCCTCACGAGTTCCACCCTTTCCAGTAAGGTCATGGGCAATATCAAGACGATCCCGGTCAAGGAAGGGGATCGGGTGGAACAGGGACAGGTCCTGATTGAAATCGAGTCGCAGGATATCGAGGCCAGAATCAGGCAGGCCGAAGGCGCTCTCGAATCCGCGAAAGCCTCCCTCCTGAATGCAGAGGCCCATTACAACCGCATCTCCGGACTCTTTCCCAAAGGCGCCTCCAGCCGGGCCCAACTCGACGCCGCCACCATGCAGCGGGACAGCACAAAAGGGATGGTCCGGCAGGCGGAAGGATCGGTCACCGAGGCCCGGGCCATGAAGCAATATGCCAAGATCACCTCTCCGGTCAGCGGCGTGGTTGCCCGCAAGATGGCCGAGGTGGGGGAGCAGGCCGCGCCAGGAAGACCTCTCATGGAGATCGAGGATACCCGGGGTTTGCAGTTTGAGACCTTCGTTCCAGAATCCATTCTCCCCGAGCGCAAGATCGGGGAAAGCGTCTTTGTCCGGATCGATGCCATGGGGGACGCACAGGTCAAGGGACAGATCGCAGAGATGGAGGCATCCGCAGATCCGGGTTCCCACTCCGCAAAGGTCAAGATCCGCCTGGGAGAAACAAAAGGCGTGATCTCCGGAATGTATGGGAAGGCCATGTTCATTATAGGGAAACGCAGCGCGACCCTGGTCCCGCAGCATGCCGTGATTCATCTCGGGCAGCTCACCGCGGTCTATGCGGTGGATCAGGACAGGGTCCTTCATCTGCGCCTGGTGCAGACCGGAAAGTCCATGGGCCGCCATGTGGAAGTCATCTCCGGACTCAAGGACGGAGAACGAATCGCTGTTTCCAAGCTGAATCAGATCGAAGACGGCATGGAGATCTCCGAATGAAACAGATCGGGATCGCGGGCCGTACGGCCTCCGCCTTTATCAACTCCAAGCTGACTCCCTTGATCATCCTCGCCGCCCTCCTTTTCGGGGCCATGGCCGTGATGATCACGCCACGAGAAGAGGAGCCGCAGATCATCGTCCCCATGATGGACGTCTTCGTACAGTTCTCCGGCGCCTCCCCGGAAGAGGTGGAATCCAGAATCACCTCCCCCATGGAACGGAAGATCTGGGAGATCCCCGGCGTGGAATATGTCTACTCCATGTCCCGGCCCGGCCTCTCCATCATCACGGTCCGCTTCTACGTGGGAGAGGACGTGGAGAACTCCCTGGTCAATCTGTATGACAAGCTCATGTCCAACATGGACATGAGCCCGCCGGGAGCGTCCCCTTTCCTGGTCAAGCCTAAATCCATAGACGATGTGCCGATCCTCGCCATGACCCTCTGGGGAGGTAACTACGATGAATACACCCTGCGCAGAATCGCCGAAGAGGTCGGAACCGAGATCAAGAAGCTCGACAACATCTCCGATGTGGAAATCCTCGGCGGCAGGAAAAGAGCGGCCAGGGTTGAACTCTCCCAGGAACGTCTCGCCTCCTACGGCATTTCAGCCCTCGGGGCCGCCCATTCCATCGAGGCCGTGAACTGGAATCTTCAGTCCGGAGAATTCAGCCGAAAGGACCGCTCCATCCTCGTGGAGATCGGGAATGACCTCAAGGATACTGAAGACCTCAAGGACGTCGTGGTCGGCGTGCAGAACCGCCGTCCTGTCTATTTAAAAGACGTGGCCGAGATTTCGGACGGACCGGATGAGCCTGAGGACTATGTCCTCTTCGGAGCAGGGCCGAAGGGGCATGAGAAGGGGATCCCGGAAAATCAGATTGGAAAGAGATTCGCGGCCGTCACCCTGGATGTGGCCAAAAAGAAAGGGGCCAATGCCGTCCGGATCGCCCGTTCCATCGAAGAGAAGGTGGAGGCCCTCAAGGGAAGGATCATCCCGTCGGATGTCCATATCACCCTGACCCGAGACTACGGCGCCACAGCCGAAGAGAAATCCAACGAACTGATCAAACACCTTTTCCTGGCCACGGTATCGGTCACCATCCTCATCGGGATCGCCCTGGGTTTTTATGAAGCCGTAGTCGTGGCCGTGGCGGTTCCGGTCACGCTGGCCTTGACCCTCTTCTTCAGCATGCTCTTCGGTTACACCCTGAACCGGGTGACCCTCTTCGCCCTGATCTTCGCCATCGGCATCCTGGTGGATGACGCCATCGTCGTGGTCGAGAACATCCATCGCCACTACAAACTCAAGAAGGAAGACTGCTTCACGGCCTCCATTACCGCGACCGATGAAGTGGGGAACCCCACGATCCTCGCGACCCTCACGGTCATCGCGGCGCTTCTCCCCATGGTCTTCATCTCAGGGCTCATGGGGCCCTATATGGAGCCGATCCCCGTCAATGCCTCGGTGGCCATGCTCATCTCCCTGCTTATCGCCTTTGTGGTCACCCCCTGGCTCACCTACCACATGACGGGGAAGAAAACGCACGGGGAAGAGAAAGCGCCGGCACTCAAAGAGACGCGGCTGTATAAGCTCTACCATGCCGCCCTGTGCCCCCTGATCATGAGCCGTGGGAAACGATGGTCCTTTATCGGGCTCGTCACCCTGATGCTCTTCCTCTCCATGTTTCTGGTCTATGCCCGTTTCGTTCGGGTGAAGATGCTCCCCTTCGACAACAAGAGCGAGTTCCAGGTCATCGTTGACATGCCCGAAGGAACCACGCTCGAGGCCACATCCAACCTCTGCATGGAGATCGGCGACTACCTCGCCGCCGTACCCGAGGTGACCGACTACCAGATCTATTCCGGGACCCATGCCCCCATCAACTTCAACGGGCTGGTCCGGCACTATTTCCTCCGCCGGGGCCCCAACGTCGCCGACATCCAGGTCAACCTCGTGGAGAAGCATGCACGAAAGGCCCAGTCGCACGAGATCGCAAGTCGCGTCCGGCCTGCGATCCGGAAGATCGCCTGGGCGCACAATGCGAGGGTCAAGATCGCTGAGGTTCCGCCCGGACCGCCCGTGCTCTCCACCCTGGTGGCCGAGGTCTACGGCCCGGACCTTGAAGGCCAGAGACGGATCGCCGGACAGATCCGGGACATCTTTGACAATACCGAGGACGTCGTCGACGTGGACTGGTATGAAGAGGATCTTCAGCCCATGGAGAGGTTCGTCATCGACCGGGAGAAGGCATCCCTCCTTGGGGTATCCCCTGAGGAGATCACAAAGACCCTCCGGCTCAGCCTCGCCGGTATGGATGCGGGGCTTCTGCATATTCCTTCTGAACGGGAGCCGGTCCCCATCCGGATGCGCCTCGCAAGAGAGGCCCGCTCCAGCGTGGAAGACCTGAGCGCCATCAAGATCCAAAATATGGAGGGGACCCTTATTCCTCTCTCTGAACTGGTCCACGTGAAAGAGACCGTCTCGGACAGGACCATCTTCCACAAAAACCAGAAACGGGTCGTCTATGTCATCGGAGACATGGCCGGAACTGCGGAGAGCCCGATCTACGGGATCCTCAATATGAGAGAGAAGATCTCAGCCATCAAGATCCCGGAGGGGTACGAGATCAGACAGCACTATGCCAAAGAACCCGGAAGTGAAACCCGGTACGCCATGAAATGGGACGGGGAATGGCAGATCACTTATGAGGTCTTCCGGGACATGGGGATTGCCTTTGCCGCCGTGCTGGTGCTGATTTACGTCCTGATCGTGGGATGGTTCCGGTCCTTTCTCATCCCGGTCATCATCATGGCGCCCATCCCCCTCACGCTGATCGGCATCCTCCCGGGCCACTGGGTCACGGGGTCCTTCTTCACAGCCACCTCCATGATCGGATTCATCGCCCTGGCCGGGATCATCGTCAGAAACTCGATCCTCCTTGTGGACTTTATCCGGATGCGGGAAAAAGAGGGCGGGACACTGACCGAAGCCGTGCTCGAAGCCGGGGCCGTCCGCTTCCGGCCTATCGTGCTTACGGCCGCGGCCCTGATCGTCGGCGCCCTCGTCATCCTGCTGGATCCCATCTTCCAGGGGCTCGCCATCTCGCTCATCTTCGGGATCTTCGTCTCCACCGCGCTGACCCTGATCGTGATCCCGCTCCTCTATTACATGGTGATGAAGAAAAAACAATTCGAAGACCGTATCCAGTGACCGAAGATATCCTGTGCGTGCGCCCTCGATGCCGCCGGCTCGTAGTTTTTGAAAAAGCGCCTCGGAAACTGTGGTTGTCTCATCTGCTGGCGTCAGTGACGGGCATAGAACCATCTCAAGAAACATAGCCGCGATCCGTCGCTTCATATGAAGTCAACCTCCCACTCTTCTCAAGATAGGACTATACAGAGACATCATCATCCCATGAAGTGCAAGTGTTTCACTGATCACTATTCACCCGAAGTCAGATGGGAAACGTCTGTCCTGTTTATTTTAGGCGCGTCTATCGCTGTTTCGGGACCTGCCGGGTCCGTTCGCGCTCGGCCTGATTCCACCTTTGAGCGGCAAGCGATCCGCTATTTGCCCGTCTCATATTTGAAGGAGAGGCTCACCCTGGCCCGATAGGCGACTACCTTGCCGTCCTCGACCTTCATGTCCAGCTTTCCGATTTCAGCGATCCTCAGATTCTTGAGGCTTTTGCCCGCTACCTCTACGACATTCTTCGCGGCATCTTCCCAGGACACGTCGCTTGTGCCGACCAGTTCGACCACCTTGTAGACACTGTTGCTCATAACCTTCCTCCTTAATAATTCAAGCGCCTCTGTCAGACTGCCTATGGCTACACTTCACAAATCCCGTGGATCGAATCGCACGCTTCGGCATATAATTTCTCCAGCCAGTCTTCCCTTCGAAGGAAGCTCATCATCGGCATGCCGCATTCCGGACAGGATTTCATCCTTGCCAGATGCCGCATCACGCGCTGAATCGAAGTGACAAAGGTGGCATGGCTCCAGGTGAGCGGTGAAACTGAAACGGGTTTGCCTGTATAGGGGTGGACCTGTTCCGCCAGCACACCGGAAGGGAGGGCATGTTCGGAGACCCAGTTGATGATCTCGATAGCGGCCTTCATCTCGTCTTCATTTTGGGCCGTCTCTGTCAGGTAATCCGCAAACCAAAGCGTGCAGATAAACCACGGGTTGCCCGGCAGATCCTTGCTCACGCGGTGGTAATCATCTCCCTCATAGCGTGCCATGCCTCCGACATCCGTCTTCACCCACAGCTTTTCCCTCAACGCCGTCATCGTGGAGGTGATCCTGGAATCCCGGGCCGAATAGAGTCCAAAGGCGAAGAGGCCCCAGAGGCTCGCGTCCAGCGTTCCATCCACTTCGAGATCGCCGTTGCCGTTCCGGTAGACCATCCGGCAGAAGCGGTTCAAGTCGCTTCGCCAGAGGTACATGGACGCCGCATCCCGGATCTCTGCAGCGGCCTTCCGGTATTTCTCGGCCTTCTCTGTCTCACCGAAGACCGTGCAAAAGAGCGAGGCCGCAGTCAGACCTCCGAAAACAGCGCCGGTGGTGAAACTCAATATCCCGCGCCGTTCCTCCCATAGATCATAGGAGGGTGCGGGCAAGCCCGTTTTCTCATCTCTGTACTGAGACATGAAATCCGCCGCGTTTTTGATCAGGGGTTTGTACAGAGGCTTGATGAACTCAATATCCCGGTAGAGAACAAAATGGTGCCAGAGAGCCCAGATGACCAGGGCCGTCTCATCTTCCTGAATGGGGAGCTGGCGCTGCCCGTTGACGATCCAGGGATGCCAAGATGAGGCCGGAGTGCCGTCGGGATTGTATTTATGCAGAAGAAATCCCCCATGCCCGATGACCCGGACGATAAATTCGTAAAAACTCTGTGCCGGCACAGGATAGCCGGCGAGATCCAGGGTGTTGGCGATAAGCGCCCCGTCCCGCGGCCATATATAGGAGTAGGTGTCCCGCCCGAATTGGGTGATGTCCGAGTCATTGGCCGCGAGGATCCCCCCCTCGGAGTCGATCTGTGTCGCCATGACCAGGAGGCTGCGCTGGTAAAGTTCCCGCACCTTGTCCGGGAACTGCTCCATGGGAGGCGTCTCCTTGCGCAGCCAGATTCTCCAATAGTCCGCGGTCCGCCGAATCAGGACCTCGGCGCCTTTTCCTTTGACCAGTGCATTCAAACGCCGAACGTCATTCAAGGTCTTGCCAGCAGTGATCCAATAATATCCCTTTCCAGTCCCCAGTTCCTTTAGCGGAAGGCTCAAGGAAATGACCGAATCCACGGAGCCCTGGGCGATCGGATTCCCGGAGAGCTGCCCGTCTTCGGCATCTTTGAAGGTCCCTTCATTCCCCTGCATCCCTTTCTTGCCCGTGGCGTACTGCGTCACCCCGTCTGATCCCATGACATGCCCGTTGGCAAGAAAATAGCGAGGGCCTTTGTAGTGGACCACCCCGCCGGTCTC
>MNYV01000004.1 GCA_001873285.1 Nitrospirae bacterium CG2_30_53_67 | reverse complement strand
GGATTCAAGAACCTATAGAGATCCAGGGTTCAAGGGTTCCAGGGTTCAAGGATTCAAGTGGTTTTTTTGATTTCTGTTACCTTTCAGTTTTTTCTATGCTTTTCACTTGGACCCTAAGCCCCTTAACCCCTCGGACCCTTGAGTTTTTAAAAAGCACTTCACTTGACCCCTGGAATCCTTGACCCCTTGACCCCTGATGTTTTCACCCACTCTTTTGGAGATGGTCCTTATTTGATATCATCAGGCCGCACAGGCGGCGGTTTGGGTGTCAGTGGTTTAAAGCGCGGCTGGTGCGGGTTGTGGCAGTGAACGCATAACCGGTAAAGTTTCTTGCCGTTCCACTCTCCGGTCCTCTTCCCGTGAACCCCGGCCTTCCAGTCCCGGAAATTGGTCCCGTGGCACTGGCCGCAGAGAAGGTAGGATTCCTTGAAATCGATCAGGCGCCCGTCGATCAGATGGAGCTTGTCCCGGTCGTCCGCATTATGGCAATCCAGACACCACTGTTGCGGACCGGCATGCTTCAGTTCGATGTCCTGGTGGAACATCTCCAGTTTCCTTCGCTGTTTATCGGGTTTCATATCCTTATGGCAACCGGAGCAGGGGAAGATTCCTTCAGAGAAAGGGGGAGGGGGGACGAAAAAATCAGGGATATCGGGATGCTGTGGATCGCCCTTGTAGACCGCGTCTTCATTGGTGGAAGTGTCTTGATGATCCGCGCTGTCTGAATCCGAGGCGATGACCGGTGAAATTAGAATCCAGGTCATCAGGACAAAAAAAGGCAGTACTGCAAAACCTCTCCTCATATTCACCCCCCATGATTTGATGAAGAAGAGTTACCTTTCATCGGGATAGGAGTATAGGGTGATCAATTTAAAAATGCAAGATTTTTTTTAATGGTAGCGTTTGAGTCTCTCGATCAACGTCGAACGGGAGATCCCGAGCCGTTTTGCAGCCAGTGACTTGTTGCCGTCCAGTTTCTTTAAGATGGTCAAGATATATTCCCTTTCCAGATCTTCAAGCTTGAGGTCCATGGATAAAGGCACGGTCTCCTTGAATCTTTCGGCAATTGCGGACTTGCAGAGTTCCAAAGGGAGGTGTTCCCTGTCGATGGGTTTGCCATGGGCTAAGATGACCGCTCTCTCGATCACGTTCCTGAGTTCCCGGACGTTCCCGGGCCATGAATAACTCATCAGCAACTCGAGCGCTTCCCCGGTCATAGTCCCCTCGGAACGCCCCATCTCCCGGCTGTGGAGATGCATAAAGTGATTCGCCAGCAATGGGATATCCTCTTTTCTTTCTCTAAGGGTTGGAAGACGGATCTCCATGACCTTGAGGCGAAAATACAAATCCTGCCGGAAGATATTTTTTTCCAACATGTCCAAAATGTCCCGGTTTGTTGCAGCGATAATCCTCACATCGGTTTTTATTTCACGGGTTCCTCCCACACGTCGAAAAGGCTCCCCTTCCAGAATCCGCAGAAGTTTGGGTTGAAGAGAAGAGGTCATCTCGCCGATTTCGTCGAGGAACAGGCTCCCTCCGTCAGCCAGTTCAAAGAGCCCTTTCTTAGTCTCCTTTGCGTCGGTGAAAGCCCCTCTCTCGTGTCCGAAGAGTTCATCCTCCAGGAGGTTCTCCGGAAGGGCGCTGCAGTTGACCTTGATCAGAGCCCCATGGGCCCGGGCGCTCTGGTAGTGGATGGCGTTGGCGGCGAGTTCCTTTCCTGTGCCGGATTCCCCGGAAAGAAGGACCGGTGTCTTGGGCGCTTCTGCGACCATCCGGATCAGGTGATGTAACTGCAGGGTGGCCGGGCTGCTGCCGAGGATCGGTGTGGAAAGAGAGGCGTATTCCCCCTGTTGCCGAAGGCGTTTGACTTCGTCTTTTAACTGGCGGGTCTCCAGGGCCTTCTGGATGACCAGACGCAGTTCATCCAGCTCAAAAGGTTTATTGATGTAATCATAGGCTCCGCTTTTCATGGCTTGTATGGCGGTGGGGACCTCGGGGTATGCGGTCATGATGATCACGAGAAGATCCGGAACGGTCTCCCTCATTTTTTTGAGCAGACTGAGCCCGTCCATGTCCGGAAGCCTGATATCCAGCAGGACCAGGTCCGGCTGGTTCTTGAAAAACTCATCCATGGCCTTTTGGCCGTTGGGGGCGCAGATCACCTGTTTCCCTTCCTGCTGGAAGAGATCCCCCAGGGTGGAAAGCATGGACTCGTCGTCTTCAACAATGAGCAGATTCGGTTTCATGTGATGTTCGCTGCGGCCGTCAACCTCACGGCCTGTAAAAGGATTGAGAAGGTCGTTCCTTTCCCCGGAGAACTTTCCATGGAGATGGCGCCGTGGTTCTCCATGACGATCTGGTGCGTGATGGAAAGTCCGAGGCCCATGCCGTTGGGTTTTGTGGTAAAGAAAGGTTCGAAAATTTTAGGACGCAATGAATCGGGGATTCCCTGGCCGGTATCTGAGACGGTGACCATGACCTTTTCCGCCGGCGTTGCATCCACGGCATCTTCCTTCTGGGCATGGACGCTGACGGTGATGGCGCCGCCTTGAGGCATGGCCTGGATCGCATTCAGAAAAAGATTCAGAAAGACCTGCTGCATCCTTTGAAAATCGACCTGTACAAGGGGGAGATGAGGGTCGAACGCCTCCCGCAGTTCAATGCCGTGGGCTGCGGCTTCTTTTGTCACGAAGAGGATGACTTCCCGGATGATCTGCCGGATGTCGCAGGGGGCGATTTGAGGTTTGACCGGCCTTGCAAAAGAGGAGAAGGTCCTGAAGAATTTGCTGAGCCGGTCAATTTCATTGAGAATCCTTTTCAGAAAGATGCTGTGCGTGTTCTGCTCGCCCAGGTTCTCCTTTAACAACTGGACATTGGTCTTCATGGAAGCCAGGGGATTTCCGATTTCATGGGCGATGCCCGCAGAGAGAGCGCCCAAAGCGGCCATTTTGTCGGCCTGGAAAAGCTGCTGCGTCCTCTTCTCGACCTCTTTCTGAAGATCTTCATTCCATTGTGTAAGGCGGCGCCGCGATTCCTTCAGCCGCTGAGCCATCAGGTTGAATTGCACGGCAAGATCCTCGATCTCATCGTTGGTCTGAACCGTGATTTTATGGTCGAAGTCTCCTTTTGCAATCAGTTGTGCGCCCTGATGCAGCATGAGGATGGGACGGACCAAGTGATGTGAGGCCGTCATGCCGAGGAGGGCGCCGATGACGGCCAGGGCGATGACCATGATGCCGAGAAAGAAAAGAAATCTTCTGACAGGGGCATAGACGACCGAGCGTGAGAGATCAATGACCATGACCCAAAAATTATCCGATTCATTGATTCCGGGAAAGATGGGGGTATAGGAAAGGATGCGGTTTGCTTCTTCCGTGATCAGCCCCTCGTGCCCGGAAAGAATTTTCTGGATGGTCCGTTCATCGAGCGTGCCGGGAAACCCGCCTTGAATGGGATAGGGTTCGTTGTTGTCGATATGATACATAAACCCGCCCTGGTGATCCATGAGATAGGTGTTGCCCATGGAGTCTCCGCCGGAGCTTGCAAGTCGTGCAAGATCCTTGATGAGAAACCGGAGACTCAAGATCCCTTTTTGCGTATGGCCGCGGTCATAAATCGCCGTTGAGTAGATCAGGGTCTGTAAATCATCTTTTCCTTCCATGGATCTCAAAGGTGAAGAGGTGATGATCATCTCTCCCCGGCCTGTATCCATGGCCTTCCAGAAAAAATCTTCCTTGCTGAAATTCAGGGACAGGTCCTGCCCCTGGATCATGAGCTTCCCATCCCTTCGGAACACGCGAAGGACCTGCTCCCCTTCGGGGTTCAAGAGGAGGAGTTCACTATATAAAGGGTTCCCTTCAGCAAGATCCTCCAGCGAGCGGATCAGCATTCGGTTCAGGTTGTTTCTGCCGACCACGTTGCCGGGATAAAATTCCGCAAAGGTGATCAGAGAAGGGGATTGGCTGAGGAGCCGGAGGTCTTTTTCAGCGTGCCTCAGGGCGTCCTGCAGCCGTTCAACCTTGGCGGAAAGCGCTGAATGGACCTGCATGACGGCGCTGTTTTGAAGCGCTTTCTTCGAGCTGGTCAGACTCAGGCTTCCCAATACCAGAACAGGGATCAGGCCGATTGTAAGAAAGGCAAGAATCAGTTTTGCCCGTATCCTCGGGTGAGAGAAGAGTCTATTCGACTTCATAGACGATTATATACAGGAATTCATGCAAAAAGTCAACGTGTTGGAAGACCGGCAGGGCGTGAGTCTGAGCAAAGTGTTTAAAAAATCTGCATGGAACATGCGACACTCCGCAGGAGAACCCATCGCGCTCAACACTCTGATATTTGCTTCATGAACTCCTTACTCTTTCTGAAGGCTTACGGACTGCATATAGGCCACGATGTCGTTTAAGTCCGAGTCTTTCAATACCGGCCAGGAGAATCCGTAATCCCTCATTTTCTGCATCATGCTGGGGCCGTGGTTCCAGATCGCCTGGGTGACTTTGATGATCGTGATCTGATGGAGCTGCCCCAGATTGGGTCCGATGGAACCGTCTCTTCCTCCCGGTCCGACGGTATGACAGATCACGCAATTCTTCTCTTCGAATATTTTTTTACCTCGCTGAACGTCTCCAGGAGGATCGAAATACCTGTAAGCGAAGAGATATGAAAGGATGTCCGCCATCTCCTGGGGATTGATATCCTTCCTCGGGATCTCACGGGCCTTCATGATCTTCATCATGTCAGGTGAATGATTCCACATGAGCGCGGCCATCCCTGCCAGGGTCCTCGGAAACTCGATCTTGCCGAAGTCCGGTCCCTGATGCTTCCCTTCTCCCTCAATGGTGTGGCAGTCCTTGCATCCTTTTTCAACAAATAATGTCCTCCCTCGCACCGGCGATCCGGGCTCCAGATGGTATTCATCCTGGATCTTGCCGCCGATGCTCTGGACATAAGCGACCAGGTTGATCATATCCTTTGAGTCAAGGTCCGGCCAGGACATCCCCTTCTTTTTCATCTCTTGTTCCATTTGCGGGGCATGCTGCCACATTTGCTGGGCCCATACAATGGGATTGATGTAGATCCCCCACCGGGTCAGGTCGGGGCCGATGTTTCCTCCTTTGCCTAAAATGGAATGGCAGCGGATGCATCCCTTGGAGGAGAGGAGGTTTTTCCCGTCATCCGGATTCCCCGGTTCATCCACGTATCGGATAAAATAGAGAAAGGAAAAGATCTCGGCCATCTCCACATCGGTTATCGCGGGAAAGCGGACTCCTTGTTCCTGCATCTTTTCCCACATGTTTGGAAGGTGATTGACGATATTCGTCGCCAGCTGACCTTCGGAGAGGTGGCTGATATGGATCCGTCCCAGGTCGGGCCCGATCGTCCCGTCTCCCTGACCCCATATGGTATGGCAGGTGATGCAATTCTTTGAAAGAAACAGCTTCCAGCCCTTGTTGGCATCTTCCGGGAAGATAAACGCGGCATCACCTTTCTTTTCCATTGCACTCCGGACTTTGTGCGGCAGAAAGATTCCTGTGCAGATCAGAAACAGAACAAGGAAAAATAAAAAAAAGGGGGTTACTTGATCTTTGAGTTGATGCATGCTTTTCATAAATCCCTCCTCGGCAAACTCAGTGTTGCCAATAAAGGTTTCTGCATGGGTGAATGTTTTTTTTTCACATCATCATCTAAATCATCTTTCAT
>MNYV01000003.1 GCA_001873285.1 Nitrospirae bacterium CG2_30_53_67 | reverse complement strand
TGCCTATGATGCCATGGAAAGAGGTCTCGATAAAAAAACCGGAATCCACTTCGGCAGCTACTATGATCTGGCCGTGATGGTTGCAAAGGCCGATGGTTTTCTGGCCCTGACCTGACTAAGCGGCCCTATTCGTAAATACGGTGGCATTCGAGTGCCGCAGGGCGGCCTTCTCTCCGTTCCGCTCCTTGCGGTGTACCAGAGGGGTACGCCTCAGTCGCGCGCGGGGATGAGACCGCCCTGCGACCCTCTCGGTACGTCACCATATTTACGAACAGGGCCACCAAGGGGGATAATGTGAAGAAAGTGACCACTGTGATCAGGCGCTCCCCGTTCAATAGTATGGCTGTCTCGGATGCCCTCCGTATGAGCCTGGGGCTGACCCTGACCAATAACAAAGTGACCGTGGTCTTCGTTGAGGATGGGGTTTACCTGTCGGTTTTCCCGGCTCCCGATGTGATCGGATATCCTGATATCAAGCGGCATATGGAGACGCTGAAAGAACTCGGCTGCGAACTGGTTGTTGAAAAGGAGTCCATGGAGACAAGGGGGCTTCCGGATCGGGGGGTTGCGCTGAATGTGAAGAGCCGAAAGGAGATCGGCCGGATCATAGAGGGAAGCGACCGGGTCATCGGGTTTTAGGATGCAAACGATATACGATTTGGGGGGAAGATGAAGGTCCTTCATATTATAAAAAAGACGAATGATACCTACGCCTGGGAGGCGGCCTTGCGGCAGAGGGAGAAAAAGGACGGTCAGGTTCTTGTTCTCCTTCTGCATGACGCGGTGCTTGCGTCCGGCCCCGTGGATGCGGACGGCGTATTTGCATGCAGGGATGACGTGGCGGCAAGGGGAGTGAAGACCAAGGCCCAGCTCGTAGGATACGAAGAGATCGTGAAGATGCTTCTTGAGGCGGATTCCGTGGTCTGCTGGTAGGAAAGAGAAAGGAGTTCAGTGGTATGAAAAACGAGATCAGGATTGATAAAGAGATCAATATCAAGGGCGAGGTCTGCCCGTACACCTTTGTAAAGACCAAGCTGGCCTTGGAGACCATGAAACCCGGTCAGGTTCTGCGGGTGATTGTTGACCACCTGCCCGCTACCGAGAGCGTTCCGAAGAGCCTGAAAGGGGAGGGGAATGAAGTGCTAAACGTCAGCCGGATCAATGATACCGACTGGCAGATCATCGCCAGAAAGGGAGGGGGTGCGGAGTGAAGCCGCAGGTTTTCCCACATGCAGAGGAGAAAAGGGCCTTACGGCGCCATCGGATTTATAACGATATCACGGAACTGATCGGCGATACGCCCATGGTCCGCCTGAATCGCATCATCCCCCCGACGTCCGACAGGACGGCCTGCGCCAAGCTCGAGTTTTTCAACCCCGTGGGCTCGATCAAGGACCGGACCGCTTACGGCATGATCACCGGCGCGATCCGGGACAGGGATCTCGGTCCTGAGACAACCTGTGTGGAGCCTACGTCGGGCAACACCGGCGTGGCCCTCAGTGTTTTTTTAAATCTGATGGGTTTCAAAAAGCCGATCATCACGGCCGGTGAGCAGATCCCGGCAGGCAAGAAGGCGCTTCTGACCCTGACCACAAAGGCCATGGATCTTGCGCCGGACGACGCCTGTCCGAGGTTCCCAGGAGAAGGGGCCATCGCATCAGCCTTCGGCTATAAGAACCGGAAAGATCACTTTGTCCCTTATCAGTACGGCAACCCGCATAATCCGGAGATTCATTACCAGACCACGGGGCCTGAGATCTGGGAGCAGACAGGCGGGAAGATTACGCATTTCGTCTGCGGTGTCGGGACCGGCGGGACCATTACGGGTGTCGGAAGGTTTCTCAAGGAGAAGAATCCCAGGGTCAAGATCATCTCCGTGGAACCGAGCGAGAAGAGCCACGAGTTTTACGGCCTCCGGAACACGGAATATACCATGAAACCCGACGTCTATGACGAATCCCTTGTTGATGAAAAACTGCTCATTGATTCGGACGATGCCTACCGGACCTTGGTGGAACTGATTACCATGGAAGGGATCGTGGCCGGGCCGTCTTCGGGTATGACGGTCTATGGCATGAAGGTTCTTGAGAGACGGGGTGAAAAAGGGCTCTTTGTAGCCATTGTGGCCGATGAATTCTTCCGATATGCAAACGAGATCCTTCCCAAGCTGCAAAAATATCTCTGATTTTCTTAACGGGCCGCCTGAGTCAGGCGTTCTTTATCGAGGATGGTGATATACCGTTCCTTGATTTCGATCATCCCCTCCCTTTGGAACTGCATCAGGGTGCGTGAGACCGTTTCCCGGGCCGTGCCGATGATCGAAGCGATATCCTGATGCGTCAGTTCCATGGGGAAACGGATCACCTTTGAGGAGAAGGGGTCTTTCTTCTCGGCCATGTCCAGAAGGAAGCCGGCCAGCCGGCATGAGGCGTCTTTCAAGGTCAGATCGGTGACCATGGTCGTAAAATGACGGAGGCGCTCACCGACCACCTCGTAAATCTTCTTCATGATCGTTGGGTTCGCGGATAAGGTCTTGAGAAAATCTTCACGGCTCAGGCAGAGGAGGGTGCAGTCCGACAAGGTTTCAGCGGATGCGGGGTATTTCCCTCCATCCAGCAAGGGGAGTTCCGCAAAGAAATCGTCCGGGCCGAAGATGCGGAGAATCTTTTCTTTCCCATCTGAGGAGAGTTTGTAGACCTTCACATTGCCGGAGCGGATCAAGAATAGAGAGCGCCCCGGTTCCCCCTCATGGAAGAGCGCCTGATTCTTTTTAAATTTTTTCTCTTTGAGAAACGGGAGGAGCGAGCGGAGTTCCTCTTCCTTGAGGGGAGCGAGAAACGGGATTTTTTTTAAGAGCCGGAGGTTTTTTTCATTCGATCTTTCAGCCATGGGAAATCCATTCTTTGAAATTCAAAGCCCGTTCTCAGGGCAATTTAACAGAATTTGTTTTGCCTGTAAAGAAATAACAAACCGACTTGATCGGAGGACCGGACAATGACAACCCTATGTAATCCGGACGTGTACCCATCCCCCGATCCGGTCGGAGGACAGGCATTTTTATCGCAGACCCGGGGGCACTTCTCAGTTGACAATAGTGTTTTAGAAATAGTATTATTATCAAACAGTTATACTTATTTCATACGAGGCCCTCTTGAATATTCCGAACATGCTGTCCGTCTTGCGGATTATCTTGATCCCTTTTTTCATTCTCCTCTTACTTCCTGCCGGGCCTGGAACGGTGTGTGTGTGGCCTTTTGTTGTTTTTTCATTGGCCTCGATCACCGATTTTTTTGACGGGTATATTGCACGAAGCACCAATCAAATCACCAAACTGGGCAAGCTGCTGGATCCTATTGCGGACAAGATCCTGACTTCGGCGGCCCTGATCTTTCTGGTGCAGCTTCAAAGGGCGGCGGCGTGGATTGTGATCATCATCATTGCACGGGAGTTCGCCGTCACCGGCATCCGTGCCATGGCCTCTGCAGAGGGGGTCGTCATGCCTGCTGACCGGATGGGCAAGTATAAGATGGGCGCGCTGATTACGGCGATCCTGATGCTCCTGCTTGATAACCGGTTCTGGATATTCAACTGGCATATCCTGGGAACCCTTTCAATCTGGACGGCCATGATCCTGTCCGTGATTTCAGGTTTCCAGTATATCAGACGCTTCGTGAAAGAGATGGATCTTGTATGACGGCCTTGACTCCTCTACTCTCGGCGCTCTTGTCCTATCTGCTCGGTTCGGTTTGTTTCGGGATCTTGATTTCCAGGAGGCTTGGAGTCAACCTGAGGGAGCATGGGAGCGGGAATATCGGATGTACCAATGTCTTCCGGGTGATCGGAAAGCGGGAAGGATGGATGACGTTGGCCGGGGATCTGCTCAAGGGGACGGTTGCGGTCTGGATCGCCAGGGCTATGACCGATCAGGAAAGGTGGCTGGCCTTGTCGGCTTTCTTCGCGATCCTCGGCCACAATTTCCCGGTTTATTTCGGATTTAAAGGGGGCAAAGGTGTGGCCACGACCTTCGGCGTGCTTCTTGGATATATGCCGGGAATCGGATTCCTTCTCCTTCTGATCTGGGCTGCGGCGTTCGCACTGACCCGCATCTCGTCTGTGGGCGCGCTGACCGTGTCGGTCATGCTGCCCGGGCTTGCCTTGTTCATGGGAGGGAGCCCGGTTAAGACCTGGTTCGCGCTTCTGGTGGGGCTGATGATGCTGGTTCGCCATAAAGACAATATCAAACGCCTCATCCGTGGAGAGGAGAGGCCGCGTTGATCTTCATGCTTTTACATCAGGCAAAACGGTTTTCTCTGAGGCGTGGATCGGCTGCCCGCCTTTTATCCTTTGTCCTGTTCGTTTGCGGGATTCTGATCGGTCTTCCGGGAACCGGCGCTCCCAACGAGTGGATCGATGTGGTTCAGGATCAGACGTCCCTCAACGTCCCCATGGAAATCCTTCGGCGCCCGCTGTCCGATCTTGAGGCGAATGATTCCCTTCGCCCTTTCGACAGGCTGGAGAAGGAGTGGTTCCTCAGGAAACGGTATCTCGCCATCGGCGACAAAAAAGTCAGCGCCGGGCTTCTTGAGAAATTGTATGAACAGATGATTGACCTGGGAGCGGTTCGAATGCGCCCTTATTCGGCCTCCCTGCTGCGAGAGGCCGGGACCCTCTCTGAATTGGGGAGGCATGAAGAGGCCGTCTCCCGCTGCAATTTTGCCGAAGCCTTCTCCCCCGGGCTCCCCGAACCCCATAAAATTATGGCGCAGGTCTACTGGAAGCAGAGTAAATTGAACCTGTATCGAATTGCCCTCGAATGGATCATGGCCCTGCGGTCCGTCCCCGAGAGCTTTGATCATGCCGTTTATTTTATCATCAATGTCAGCCTGACCCTCATGATCATCGGTATTGCCTTTTTCGGGGCCTTTTATCTGGTTCAGCTCATCCGATATTATCCGCTTTTAATGCACAACATTTACGAGGCGCTGCCTGGAGAACCTCATCGAGCAGGGACGGCGGCCATGACGGCCCTGATCCTTGCCGCCCCTCTGCTGTTCGGACTGGGAATCTACGGCTTGTGCCTTTTCTGGGCTTTGCTTTTCTGGAGCTACGGCAGAAGCAAAGAGCGGTTCCTGCACCTCCTGTTTATTCTGTTCACGGCGGCGGGTCCCTTTTATATGGGAGGTCTCCAGCGGGGGATGGAGCTTCTGCACAGCGACTGGATCCAGGCCGTCATCCATCACCAGGATGGGGTTTCAGACGATGCCGCCGTCGCCGCTCTCCTCGGTCTGACCGCTCATCATCCCAAGGACGATTCCCTGTTTTTCATGCTCGGAACGGCCTACAAAAAACGGGGGGAATATGCAGAAGCAGAGGCAAGGCTCGAGAAGGCCGTCTCTTTGAACCCCGATATGGCCGTCTATTACAATAATCTGGGAAACGCCTTTTATGCCGGTCGTGACCTTGCAAAAGCCGTCGACATGTACAAGCAGGCGATCGCCCACGATCCTCAAATTGCGTCATCTTATTTTAATCTCAGTGCGGCGCACCGGGATCAGCTGATGCTCCAGGAGAGTGAGGCGGAGTATAATAAGGCCAAGGAGCTGGATCCGGACCGGATCTCTTATTATGTGAATATCCTGGGCCCGAGTTACAACCGTATTCTCATTGATGAGACCTTCACCAAGGAATGGCTCGCCGGACGATTTACGGATCAACTCTTATCCATGGCCGGAATGCATACGAAGGGGTTTTCTTTTCTTGGGGGAAAAGTCTTGTATCTTGTTGCCCCTTTGGTCATGCTCCTTGCTGTTTTTTCGCTTCATTATGTACGGAAACGCTTCGGTATTGCCCGCCGCTGCGTGAAGTGCGGGGCGGTCTACTGCAGGAGATGCCGGACCATCGTTGAGATGGATTTGGTCTGTTCACAATGTATCCATGTGTTTGAAAAACAGTCCGGCGTGGAAGTCAAACAGAGGACGAAGAAGATCATTGAGATCCGAAGATACATGGATAAAAAAATCGAGACGAGAAGGATCCTGGGGCTATTGATACCGGGGGGAGGATACATCTACTCCGGCCGATTTTTGAAGGGCTTTTTCGTGCTCTCTTTTGCCGTGGTTTTTTTCGTCTACGCGTTTTTCCGGGACTTCCTTTGTCAAGACCCGATGACGGTTCGGGCTTTCTCCTTAAGCGCACGGTTCTGGTTCGCGATTCCGGCATTGTTCCTGTACGGGCTTTCGGTCATGCATCTTTACAGGCCGAGGGGATGATCTGATTGCATATCTTTTATTGAGGTTGCTCCATGGCCCTTGAAGGCAAGATCAAGGATTTCGGCATGACGGACATCCTGCAGCTCATCGGGATGCAGAAAAAAACAGGGATCTTGACCCTGACCTCGGATCAAGACACCGTCACCGTGACCTTTGAGAACGGCATGGTCGTGGCCGCCGAATCCTATCATAAGGGCAAAGGCCGGCTCCTGGGGCAGATCCTGGTCAGGGCGGAACTGATCACCGATCAAGACCTTGAAAGGATTCTTGCCGTCCAGAAGGAGACGGGGCAAAAATTAGGACACATCCTCATACAGGAAAAGATGGTGCACCGCAAGGATCTCTCCTCCATCATCCAGCTTCAGGTCAGAGAGACGGTTTTCAAGATCTTCGAGTGGAAAGAAGGGGACTACAGATTTGAGCAGGTTCCCGTGAATTATGACAAGGATAATACGGCCCCGATTCCCTGTGACGGGATCCTCATGGAGAGTATGCGTCTCACGGACGAGTGGCCGCTAGTACGCCGGGTTGTATCTTCCGATGTCCTCGTCTTCAAAAAAGCGGATGAAAAACGGGCAGACAAAGCGCTTGCGGGTGACATTGACAGCGCCATCGACATGATGTTTGATGAGTCACAGCAAAATAAATCCCTTAAGGATAGAGGGAAGGCCCTGCAGAAAGATTTCCCCCTGAGCCATGAGGAAGAGAAAATATACAGCCTCGTGGACGGTGAAAGATCCGTCCGGAAACTGGTCGATATCAGCCTGATCGGAGAGTTTGAAACCAGCAAGGCGCTGTTTAATCTTGTCTCCGCCGGATTGATCCTGCCTGTTGGAGAGGAGCCCCCGGTCTTAGGAGTTGAGGAAATCGACAGGAAGAGGCGGCGGGTCAGAAAAATCTTGAGGAACCTCGCTGCTTATGCCATCATGTTGTCGGCGGTGCTTTTCTTGTTCACGGCTTCCAGGCGGCCGGGCGCCGGGATCTTGTTTGATGTGACAAGGAATATGGCTTATCGGTTTGAACTGATCAGACAGGTCCATGCCTTACAGGAGATGGACCGGATTCTTTCGGCTTCCAAGGTCTACTACCTTGAGACGGAATCCTTCCCCGGCGCTCTGAATGATCTGGTTCAGGAAATCATTCTTGAAAAGAATGAGGTCGTGGACCCGTGGGGGGAGGCATACCGTCTTGAGGTGAAAGGGAGGACGATCACGGTAAGGAGTTCGGGAGAAGACCGGCGGGAAGGCACCGATGATGACCTGCTGGCCGAAACGCGTCTCTGACGGATTGAGGGAGATATGAATTCAAGAGAAATGCTGGAACAGTTGGAAGCCCTGGCTCAGAAAATGTCCATCAAGGTTCGTTATGAAAAGTGCAAAAGCCGGGGCGGCCTCTGCCGGATCAAAGGGGAACCGATGATGATCATCCGGAAGGATCTGACCGTTCCGGATAAGGCCGATCTGCTTTCTCTCCTCCTATGCCGGTTTCCTCTGGAAGACTACTATTTGATTCCGGAGGTCAGAAAGGCCCTTGAACGCGCAGCGTCCAGGATCGCCAAGGATGAACCCGGCCTTTTGGAGGAGTCCTCTGATCTGGAGGAAGAACTCGCGGATATGAACGGATCCTGAATTCCCGAAAGGAAATATCCCGCATATCCCGGCGGATGGACGTTCAGGGTTTCTTCTTTGCCGTCTCTGAAAACAAGCTCTCGTTGTCCGCGAACTTGATGGCCTCTTCGTAGAGGATCTTTCCCTCGTTCACGAGTCTGCCGAGACTCGCGTCGATGATTTCGAAATCTTCCTTGTCGTTCATCATCTGGGTGCGGATCAGATGAGTCTTCTTGTTCCGGATCAGGTTTTTGACCCGAGTCGAATTGATGAGTTTTTCGTACGCCAGGATCCTTCTTTTCCCGTCCGATGTCGCAACAAGACGTTGAGAAAGAATCAGGAGCAGCGATTCGGCGAGTTGTGCGCGGACCTGATTTTGCTGTTCTCCGGGAAAGACGTTGATCAGCCGGTCAATGGTGCTGGTTGCGTTTAATGTGTGGAGCGTCCCCAGGATGAGATGCCCGGTTTCCGCCGCGCTGACGGCGATGGAGATGCTCTCATAGTCTCTGAGTTCTCCGATCATGATCACATCCGGGCTCTGCCGGAAGATATGTTTGAGCCCCATGGAGAAGGATTCCGTATCCGTACCCACCTCCCGCTGATTCACATTACTGTTTTTGTGCTGCAGGAGAAACTCGATCGGATCTTCGATGGTAATGATGTTGCATTTTCTGTGGCTGTTGATGTACTCAATGATCGAGGCGATGGTGGTGGATTTTCCGTGGCCGGCCGGGCCGGTGATCAGGATCATTCCCTGGGACTTGAGGGCGAAATCCTTGATCCATGCGGGGAGCCCCAGCTCCTGGAATGACGGGATGTTATCCATGAGGTTCCTGGCCGTCAGGGAGAGGGAATTCCTCTGCTTGTAGACGTTGACCCTGAAACGCCCCACATCAAAGAGTGAATAGGCAAAGTCAAGCTCGGACTGTTTGTCGAATTTCAGTCTCTGGTTCTCGGTCAGGATGGAAAGAACCAGCTCCTCCACCTGGCCCGGCGTCAGCGACGGGTAATCCAGCCGGATAATTTCATTGTTCAGTTTCAGACTCGGCGGGACCCCCGCAGTGATGAGCAGGTCGGATGCTTTTTTCTTGGCGGTTGCCGTCAGGAGTTCTCTCAGGTCGAGTTTTCTGTTCATTCTCGATGAGCTCTTTGCGGTTTTAACGTAGGTCTTGATGCCGTATCCTTCTCGTTCGAAGAATTCAACGGCTTCCAGGATTTCGGTTTCCGAAGCCAGGACTCCCCGGACCGAGCGGTTCAGGGTGTATTCCAGGTCATTCTGGACCTTGAGGTCCGTGGGGTCGGCCATGGCGACGATAAAGGTGTTTCCTTCCAGGGCGATGGGGAGGACATTGTGGAGTTTCACCTTGTCGAACGGGAGCATCCTCTGGAGCATGGGAGTGATTTCTATCCCGGTCAGACTGATGCTCTGGATTCCGAGCTTGGTGCTCAGGATATGCAGAAGGGTCTCTTCATCGATATAACCCAGCATGACCAGGTTGGTCCCGAGAAATCCCCCCTGCTGATATTGACGTTTCAGGGCCTCTTTTAATTGCTCCTCGGTGATGATCTTGTTCTGGATCAGGAGAGCGCCCAATTTCGTGCCTTTGATGGTCTCCGTTCCGGTCATGATACCTCCATAAATGAGATATTCCAGCATTTATAAAGATTTCCGATTTATTTAATTATATCAAGAAAGGCCGCAGCGGGCAATAAACTTTTTGCAAGAATCATCATGGGAAACTCCTGCGCGGCTTACACCGTGTACAGAGGAATGTGGACATTTCGGTGTTTCAAGGCGATGGAGTGTCCGTTATTCTGGGGGGGTTAACGATGAGCTAAGGGGCGCGGCGGCTTTTTAGCCGCGTCCCTCTTGAGCGATTGGTTAGATACTGCGCTTGTTTTTCAAAGACGAGCAGACCTTGTTGGCTCTCAAACATCGCAGCATCTCTGAGGTATGAACGTGCTTCTCTTTCTAAACCGAGCCTTTCTGCCACTCGTTTCAAATCAATACGATTAAGCACGTCAATAGTAACTGGTCTCTTTGCATCGAAGAACACGAGAGAATGAAGGAACCGCTTTGCGATGTCGGAATTGAGCAGAAGACTTGCGAAAGTTGCCTCTTCCTCGGAACCACAAGGAATGGAGTAACAGGTATCGTCTAAAACCACCGGCTTGTTCTTGTACTTTCCGACGACTACGAATCGGCAATTCTTGTAGAGGCCGGAGATCGCCACCTTCCATGGAGAGAAAGTATAGTCTCCGACGCCGAATACAGAGAACCGCGGTCGCTTCTGATAGATTATGCTCTGACGCCGATCCAGAACCTCCGCGTGACGCAGCAGGTAAGCCCACGTCTTCGGAGCGGCTCTCGCAATAGACTCCGTGTCATCACCGGGCTTGCGTTGAGTAACAAGAACAGAGCGTTTCGGTATAAGCCTGTCATTGGCGAGGTCGGAAGACTTCAACAACGGATAAAGGTAGGTCGGTTCAATCTTGACCTGTTCACCAGAACCGTTGACCAGTGTCTCGCCGGACTTACTGAACTCCATGACGGAAGCCGCATCGTGTTTCACGCCAGAGCGCCATGTATAATAGGCAATACCGTCGAGCTCGCGCAACCGTTGATATTCGTCAACATCCGCGACCAGGTCTCTACCTACGAGACCGAATGTCGTCAGTTTATGATCGAAAGAAAGGTCTGCATATACACCTGCCGTAGACAACAGGTCCGGAACGCCGGTGTGAACAATTAGCAAACAAGCGTCAACCGAAACATCAAAATGCTTAGCAGCGTCTATCAAATGAAGGCTTGCCTTACCGATATTAAACCGATTGAGCCAGCCATGCCTGAGCACTTTCCGCGCGGTTGAAGTCTTACAAAGCATGGCCAGGCTGCCGCGCCGTCCATCAAGGGCTTCGAGGAGTTTGATCAACATCCATTCTGAAATGTCGAAGTCGGCCTTGCCGGTCTTCGCGGCAAAACCGACGTGATTTTGGAAGTTTGTTTTCTTAGGAAGATTGTCGCTTCCCAATGCTCCGAGAGAGGCATTGGTAACCCATGGAGGATTTCCCAGGACGAGAATTTCACCGCGAAACGTCGCGAAGAACTCTTTCCAATTGTAGGCGAAGAAATCCTGCCGGGTCACATGCCAATAAAAGCCGTGTGCATCACGGACTTCTTTACGTAAAGCTGAGATATAGGCGCCATTTATGTCGAAAGCGAATATCTGACGCGCTTTAGAAAAAACATCATGTGCCGCAAGTACAAAACTGCCGCGGCCGCACGTCGGTTCCACGATAACGGACGGTGAAATGCCCGCGTCGCGGAGGAAGGTCGTAACAGCGCTGGCCAAATCGCGGGGCGTCTGAAAATCTCCGAATTCAATTTTTGTTTTTTTGATCGTCATGCTATGCGCTGTACGCCGCTGACTTTGCCGGCCTGTTCAATGACCCGTGCGTACTGAAGCCTCCGCTGTAAAGCGTTTGAGATGGTCAGATAGCCGACTTTCGGTCTGGTTTTGAGGATTTCTTTCGCCAATTCCGCAGCTTGAATCTCGTCCACAGGCAAAAAACGCTCCGTCATGAAAGCGACAAGATCATCAGCGTTGCCGTTATTGTCCGATATTTTAAGGATTCCCGTCGTGGTCTGAAAGTCGCCGGTCTGACTGCTCTCGATAAAAATAACATGTTTGATGTCCAATGTAGCGGTGCGCGTTTTCCGCTCGTCCTTCTTGTCGTATACAAAAACTAAGAGAGAATAACCGAGTCCATATATTTTTTGTCGTGCCGATTTAAAGGGGCAGGAGGATTGTGGCTGCCGAATGCTTGTCACTTTTATGTCTACATCCAGTTTTGGAAAGTCTATTCCTTTCGCCGAGGAACCTCACGCGTACTCGTATTTCTTCTGTAGTGCTTCCTGGAACTTGTATTCCAGATAAGTCCCGACCGCTTTGCCGTCCGTCACACCGAAAAGCGATTTCTCTTTGTGCCCTGATTCCCGGTCGGCAAAGGCTTTTGCTTCGGATTTCAGAAGTTGGACTGTGAGTTTTTGCATATCATTCTCCCGATGTTAACGCTTGCGTCATTGGTTCTTCATCCGTTTGTTTTATCTTCATTTGTCGACATGTTTCACCATTATATTAACCAGGGGTTATTCGTACCGGATGGCCTCGACCGGGTCGAGTTTGGAGGCCTTGTACGAGGGATACATGGTGGAAAAGAGGCTGATCAGGAAGGTGACGAGGACGACCAGAAAGACATCCATGGGGTTGACCTTGGAAGGGAGCTTGTCAATGTAATAGACGGAACTGTCGATGATCTTGAAGTGGAAGAAATTTTCTATGGAACCGACGATCGTTTCCAGGTTCAAGGCCACGAGAAGTCCGAAGATGCACCCGAGGGCGGTGCCCAGAAACCCGATGATCAGCCCCTCCACCATGAAGATCCGCATGATGCTCTTTCTCCGTGCGCCCATGGATTTCAGAATGGCGATCTCTTTGCCCTTCTCCATGACCACCATGGTCAGGGTGCTGATGATGTTCAGGGCGGCCACCAGGATGATCAGCGAAAGGATGATGAACATGGTGATTTTTTCCAGTCTCAGAGCTGAAAAGAGGTTCCGGTTCATCTGCATCCAGTCCTTGGCCCAGTAGTTTGGACCGAGAGACGCCTGAATCCTGTTCCTGACGTCCTTGGCCGCATAGATATTGTCAAGCTTGATCTCAATGCCCGTCACCCGGTCACCCATGTCAAAGAAATTCTGCGCATGAGGGAGAGAGATATAGGCGAGCCCGGTGTCGTACTCATAGAGTCCGGAATCGAAGATCCCCACGACCCGGAACTGGGTCATCTTGGGGACCATGCCGAGGGGGGTGATCCTGCCGAGGGGGGAGACCACATTGACCGGGTCTCCGAGGTAAGCGCCCAGCGACATGGAGAGCTCGCGTCCGATGACGATCCCGTAAACCTCGCTCTTATCGGGTTGATCGGACTTTCGGGAGAGGTCCATGATGTCTCCCTCGACCATATTCCTGGTGATGTCCGTGACCCGGCCTTCCTCTTCGGGGATGATCCCGCGGATCACGACGCCTGAAACGTTATTCTGGGTGGTCAGCATGACTTGGTTCAGGACAAAAGGGGTCGCTGAAACCACATGGGGGGTCCCATGGATCTTTTTCATGATTTCCGAGTATCCGGACATGCCTTCTTTGCCGGCCTGCAGGACCACGACATGGGAGTTGGTCCCGAGGATCTTGGACTTGAGGTCCTCCTCAAAACCGTTCATCACCGCGAGGACGATGATCAACGCCATCACCCCCACGGTCACGCCGATAATGGAGATCAGGGTGATCAGAGAGACGAAGGCATTCTTGCGCTTGGATTTGAGATACCGGAGGCCGATGAGCAGTTCGAACTTCATCATGGCGTCGTTTCCTCCGGCGGGAAATTCGTGCCGGAGGATGATGAAATTCCGGCTTCCGGGCGCATCTGCGGAAAGAGGATCACGTCTCGTATGGATTCGTTGCCGGTCAGGAGCATGACCATCCGGTCAATCCCGATTCCCTCGCCCGCGGCCGGGGGCATCCCGTATTCCAGGGCCCGGAGGAAGTCCTGGTCCATGAACATGGCTTCTTCATCCCCTCCCGCCCGGCTCGCCGCCTGCTTTTCGAATCGTTCCCGCTGGTCTTCGGGATCGTTCAATTCGGAAAAGGCATTGGCGATTTCCTTGCCCCCGATAAAAAGCTCAAACCGTTCCACCAGATCGGGCCGGTCCGGTTTCCGTTTGGAAAGGGGCGATACCTCTGTGGGATAATCGGTCACGAAGGTCGGCTGCATCAGACTGGGCTCCACCAGAATTTCGAAGATTTTATTCACGAGCTTGAACCTCGGCATCCTGCCGGGATTCTGGATGCCGAGTCCGGAAGCGGCCTTCAGGAGCCCTTCTGCATCATTCAAGATTTCTTGGGGGTAACCTTTCTCATGGAGAGCGGATGACAGCGCTTCGTGATAGCTCACTCTCTTATAGGGCGGCGTCAGGTTGATCACCTCCCCCTTGAAGTCAAGGGCCAGCGTGCCCCGTGTTTCCCGGCAGACCTCGCTCAAAAGGGATTCGGTCAGCGGGATCAAATCCGTATAGTCTGCATAAGCCATATAGAATTCAATCATGGTGAATTCCGGGTTGTGCTCCAGGTCCATCCCTTCGTTCCGGAAGTTACGGTTGAGTTCATACACGCGTTCCAAGCCTCCCACCAGGAGTCTCTTGAGATAGAGTTCCGGGGCGATCCGAAGATAGAGGTCCGTGCTGAGGGCGTTGTGGTGTGTCTTAAAAGGGCGGGCCGCGGCCCCGCCGGGGATCGGCTGCATCATGGGAGTTTCCACCTCGAGGAAACCATGGCCGTTCATGAATTCCCGGATGGACGAGATGATCCGGCTCCTCAGGGTGAAGGTCTCTTTGACCTGGGGATTGACCACCAGGTCGAGGTACCGCTGCCGGTACCGGATCTCCTTGTCTTTGAGGCCGTGCCACTTCTCGGGGAGCGGGCGCAAGGATTTGGTCAGGAGTTTGAGATCCCGGACTTCCACCGTAAGCTCGCCGGTCTTGGTGAAGAAAAGGCCGCCTCTGACGCCGATGAAGTCCCCGATATCCATACGGCGGAAGAGTCCGAAGGCCGTCTCTCCCAACGTATTCATGGATATAAAGATCTGGATCTTCCCGCCGGCATCCTGCAAATGGGCAAAGGCGCCTTTGCCGAACCGCCGCATGGAGATAATCCGGCCGGCGATCACCGCTTGGGGTTTTTCGGCTGAGAGTTTTTCTGCGGTGGACGAGCCGTAACGATCCAGGATCTCCCGGGTGGAATGTTCGGGATCAAACCGGTGGGCATAGAGCTCGATCCCCTCCTCCATCATGTCCCGGATCTTTTTCTTCCGCTGCTGGATTAATTCGTTGTCGTCTTGCATCGTCTCCCTTACTTCTTTTTTTTCAGCAGGAAGGCATTGATGAACTCATCGATATCCCCGTTGAGCACCCCTTCCACATTTCCCGTCTCCAATTTGGTCCGAAGGTCTTTGACCAGTTGGTACGGCTGAAGCACATACGACCGGATCTGGCTCCCCCAACCGATCTCCTTTCTTTCTCCCATCATCTCTTCCAGCCGCTCCTGCTCTTTTTTCTTCTCGAGTTCGTATATCCTGGCTTTCATGACCTTCATGGCCGAGGCCTTGTTCTTATACTGGGATCGCTCGTTCTGGCATTGAACCACGATCCCCGTAGGGATGTGGGTGATGCGCACGGCTGAGTCGGTGACATTGACATGCTGGCCTCCGGCGCCGCTCGACCGAAAGGTATCGATCCTGAGGTCTTCCTCACGGATCGGCACTTCGACCTTTTCATCCAATTCCGGGCTGACCAGAACCGAGGCAAAAGAGGTATGCCGCCGTTTTCCGGCATCAAACGGGGAGATACGGACCAGACGGTGTACGCCGTCTTCGGCCTTAAGCAGGCCGTAGGCATAGGCGCCCTCCACAATAAAGGTGACGTTCTTGATCCCGGCCTCTTCGCCGTACATCAGGTCCAGCACGGTCGTTTTGAAGCGTTTGTTTTCAGCCCAGCGCTGGTACATCCGCAGGAGCATCTGCGCCCAGTCCTGGGATTCAGTCCCCCCGGCGCCCGAATGGATGTTGACGATCGCGTTGTTCGGGTCGTTCTCCTCGCCCAGCATGGTCTTGAGTTCCAGGCGGTTGAAATTCTCTCTGAAGCCATCAATCGTCTGGCGGATTTCCGGGTAAAGGGACTCGTCTTTTTCCGTATCGGATAATTCAACGAGGGCTTCCAGGTCTTCATAAGACTGGGCCAGGTTTTCCCATTCGCTGATCTGATTCTGAAGGGCGGTCCGTTCTTTCAGTATTTTCTGCGCGGACTGGGGATCCTGCCATAAATTCGGATCCGTGATCCGTTTTTCGATCTCTTCCAGACGGTTTCTGTTTTCTGTAAGGTCAAAGATGACTCCGAAGGAGGTGATAATTCCTGGTGATTTCCTTGATTTCTTGCCTGAACTCGTCAATCATGCCTTGACTGCTCCTTCCCGCCTCTCTTCGCATCTACCTTATCATAGAGGATTCCCGGTCCCGTTGGAATCTCGTTGATATGGGAATCCATCTATCCCGTAAGAAATCCGCTCATGCCGGGATATGCTTACAACGGAATTCATACCATATTCTGCAGGTCCTTTGCAAGAGGTTATCGCTATATATATTTTGTTTGACAGCCTCAAGACGATTATTTATAATACCACGAAAAAATTGAACATTTTAGAGGGCATGATCATGGAGAAAGAACAGGAGCCTAAGAAATTCAGGATTGAAGAAGATTGGTTTTCTTTTTATGTGGGCATTATCCTGGGCTTGCTGGTCATTGCAGGGATTATAAAACATATCCCTTGGTAAGGGAGCCGCTTCAGAAGCAGGAGATAGATTGCCATGGCGAAAATCCCGCCTGAAAAGTATAAGAATGGGTCAAGCTATCTCAAGGCCTTAATGCCCGGCTTAATTTATTGTATGGGTCTGGGCGTCTTGTCCTGGTATCTCGAGAAAGCGGCCTATGCCCACTGGGGGAAAAACATCCCTTTAAATTATGTCTTTATCGCCATCATTCTCGGCATGCTGACGAAAAACATCTTCAAGATGGGTGATGTTTTTCAGGAGGGAATCAATTTCAGCACAAAGGTCTTTCTCTACATCGGCGTTGTTCTCATAGGAGCCAAACTGAATCTTGTACAAATCTTCAAGGTGGGAAGCGGCGCGCTTGTCATGGTGTCTATCTCCATTACCATGATGGTCCTTGGCGCCGGTTATATTTCCAATAAATATCAAATGGGACACAGATTGGGTCATCTAATCGGCACCGGCATCGGTGTTTGCGGGGTATCCGCTATTATCGCGACAGCGCCGGCCATCAAGGCAACCGATAAAGAGTTGATCATAGCGATCGGAGCTTCGCTCCTGACGGACGTCATGTGTCTTTTCGGCATTCCCCTGCTGGGCCACTACTTTGGCTGGAATGATGTGTTTGTAGGGTACCTTTCCGGCACGACGCCGTCGAATACCGCCCAGTGTATTGCCACAGGTTTTGCCTACAGTGATATGGCCGGAAATGTGGCGACCATAACCAAGTCGGCGAGAAACGCCCTGATGCCTGTTCTTATCCTGGCGCTCGTTTACTACTATACCAAAAAGGGGTTGCCCGTCGGCGAAAAGGTGAGGCTTGGAATCCTGTGGTCCAAATTTCCCAAGTTTGTGCTGGGACTGCTGGTCCTCTCCGCCTTGGCAAGTTTTGGTTTATTCACCCCGGAAATGGTCAAGACGACCACACACCTGTATCAGTGGTTCTTCTCATTCTGTTTCGTTGGGATCGGAGCGGCGGTCGATTTCAAACAATTCCATAAGAGAGACCTTGCCCCTATTGCGGCGGGCTTTGTATTGACTTTTATCCTCTTCGCGTATGCATTCTTGTTCGCGGGTTACGTGCTGGGGGCGAAATAGCCGCGAAAAGATGGGGTCAGACTTAGATAATTTGATATTTAAACTGATCCCCTCACCGAATCGCCTTGGCAATTCTTTCAATTTCCGCTGTTAAAAAGGGAGAGATACTATCTTCATCGGATCAATATCAAATTATCAATGTTTGCCCCTTTCCCCCAGAATATTGTTCAGGATGGCGCCGAGTTCTTGAGTTGTGTAGGGCTTCATCATGACGCCGGAGATGCCGTGGTCTCGATAGTCCGCCATAACGGGGTCATTGGAGTAGCCGCTGGATATAATGATCCTGGCCTCTGGGTCCATCTGAAGAAGAAGCGATGCCGCCTCTTTGCCGCCCATGCCTCCGGGTACGGTCAGGTCCATGATCGCGGCCTGAAACGGCGATCCGGCCTCCCGGGCGGCCTGGTAGACCGCGATGGCCTCGGCGCCGTCATGGACACTCTCTACGGAAAAACCAAGCCGGATGAGCATGGCACAAATCGTCTTTCTTATCATCTCTTCATCATCCATGACCAGGATCCTTCCCCCGGCCGCCGGCAGGACATGTTCCGGCTCCCTGGCCTTGGCAACCGGCGCCGAGGATGCAGGAAGGTAGATCCGGAAGGTGGCGCCCGCTCTTAGTTTGGACTCGGCTGTGATGCAGCCGCCATGTTTTCGGATAATGGAATAGCAAGTGGCCAGGCCCAACCCGCTCCCGGTTTGCTTGGTTGTGAAGTAAGGGTCAAATATCCGGGAGAGATGTTCTTCAGGAATGCCGCAGCCCTGGTCCTGAACGGTTATTCGTATATAATTTCCTTGTTCCAGGGTGACCGGTTTGTCGGCGCCGTCCTGGAGATTCTCAGCTGAGATCCGGATGGTCCCGCCGTTGGGCATGGCCTGGTGGGCGTTGATGACCAGATTGTTGATCACCTGACTGATCTGTCCCTCGTCGGCATCCAACGGCCAAAGATCCGAGGCCAGATCGAATCGGCACCGAACATTGGATCCACTCAATGCGAACGTTGCCGTATCCCGGATCAGATCCGCCGGAAACATACGCTTTTTCACCGGAGCGCCGCCCGTGGAGAAGGTGAGGAGCTGCTGTGTCAGGGCCTTGGCCCTGACGGCCGCCTTTTCCGACTCCGTCAGCGTATCATGAAGGCGCTCCCCTGCCGGGGTCTCCATCTTTGCCAGAGAGATGTTGCCGAGGATCCCGGTCAGTAAATTGTTGAAGTCATGGGCGATCCCGCCGGCCAGCAGGCCGAGGGATTTTAGTTTTTCCGCCTGCAGCAGCTCGTTTTCGAGCCGGGTGCGCTCGTCTATTTCCTGCTGAAGCCTTTGGTTGGTGAAGCTGAGTTCCCGGGTCCGCTCCGCAACTTTTTCTTCAAGCTGTTCCTTGTGTCGTTTTAAGTTTTCTTCGACGCGCTTTCGTTCAAGGATTTCGGACGCCAATTCCCGGTTGATGATCTCCGTCTCCTCCTTGGCCTCAGTCAGGTGGACGATCAGATCTCCCTTCTCAAATTGGAGAGAGATATTGTTGATTGTCGTGGCATGGATCCGTTTCGCGGTGAATGTCATGAGTACGGCAAAGAGAAATGTCATGCCTCCCATGGCGACGTGGATCTCGTCTCCTGCCGCTAAAAAACGGAAAATCAGCGGGATCAGCACCGGGAGGCTGAATGCCAGAAAGGCCGTCATCATCACCGAGTAGAGGCCTGCGGCCCCGGCCACCATACCACCGACCACGAACGCCATGAAGGTCTGGTGGACGATGGAATCCGTCGGGAAAATAATCAGGGAGGCCGAGCCCCAGGCCGCGCCGGACAGGCCGGCGCCCGAGATCAGGAATACGGCCAGACGGCGTGTCGAATCCGGACCTGAAAAAAGAGGAATTTTTCGGTAAAGAAGGGGGAGCCTCAGGAGGGTCACCAGGAGTACGGCCGCGAGCCATGCCATAAGATGGGTCTGGGGCGCCTGGTTTCTCAGAATCCAGACCAGGATCAGCGCGTTGATCGCAGTCCCGATCAGTCCCAGGGGGGCGTGCTGGTCAAGTTGGGCGACTTGTTCCCGGAGGAGGCGGTTATTCATCGTTACATCATCTTTTTAACGACACGGTCAGACATGGGTCATTGAATCCAATCCCAAGATAGAAAAAATGTCTCCAAGGTTGCAGAAAGATTCCCTTTGAATGTTATGCTTTCTTGCGGAAAAATCTTTCGGTCAGGAATCCGGCCCCTTTTTTTTCAATCCGGTTCAAGTATTCGATGGCTTCCTGGACATACGGGTCTTGGGGGTCCCACTTGAAGGCCGTCATAAACTGCTCCCTTGCCTGCCGCGTCATATTACGATTCAGATAGAGATAGCCAAGGGCGAGGTAATACCTTGGGTTGTAATTCTCCAGACGGATGGCCATCTTGAGCATTTTTTCCGCCTCCTTGTTTTGTCCTGGGATGTGGTCCAGGGCAAGTCCAAGATAATAGTAGTAAGCCGGCTTCCTGCTGTCCGTGCCGATCAGGCTTCTGAGCTTGTTGGCCGCAGCGCTGTACTGTTCCGTGGAGATCAGGAATTTGGCCTCTTCCATCTGATTCTCGAAAGTGACGGGGGTTGATGGAGACCCCGCAGATGGAGTCTGAACCTTGGACTCTTCAGGATCTCCGGCATCTGAAGCCGCTGTGACGGCGGCTTCTTCAATCAGAGAGAGTTCAAAAGGTTTGTTCTGTGCCTTGAGGATCTTGAGGGCCAGTAGAGGATAAAGAGTTTTGTAGAAGCGGTACTCCCACATCTTCGACTCTTGATAGATTTCCTGGAGTGTCCGCCGGCCGTCGGCGAGAGAGAATAGAAGGCTTTCGTCCTGAGTCATCCGGATCCTGTCGGCCAGGGCTTCATACCCCGGAGAGATCTCGAGGATCTCCTCCTTCCGAGGAAGGGCCTCATAGAGAACCGAGAGATTGTCCACGCTCCGGATCCCTGTGATCAGGGCATCGAACAGTGAAAGCTTCGGGGTTGTCTCCATGGATCTGTCCGGCGTGAATTCCGAGACATTCATCTTCCAGTCCGGATGTTCAAAAAGGCTGCAGATGATCATGATCGCCTGGTCCCGGAGTCCCTTTTCCACGTCCTTCTTGGAGAGAAATCCTTCATGGATCAATATATCACCGGTTCTTTTTTTAGTCACGATACTGAGTTCCGTGGCCAGCATGTACTGTTCCCGGGTCAGCTTCCCCGCCTTGAACAGGATCTCCGTGAGTTTATCTTTCAGGAGGTTGGATGTGGCGAACAGGATATGGTTCCGGCCGATGCAGATCTCCTTGGTCTGGCGCCGTCCGTTAAAGAGGATCCTGAAGCGGCCGTCCCGCTTGAGAAGAGTCGTCAAGGCTTTGATCAACAGGATTTCTGACGTGATGACCTTCATCTTTTTATGATACTCCTGATGCCCCTGTTTCGGCAACAAGAAGAAGATGGGGTCAGACTTAGATAATTTGATATTGATCCGATGAAGATAGTATCTCTCCCTTTTTAACAGCGGAAATTGAAAGAATTGCCAAGGTGATTCGGTGAGGGGATCAGTTTAAATATCAAATTATCTAAGTCTGACCCCAGGCACTTCCATGAAACTGCAAAACTCATGTACTGAGGCGCTATCTCTGTTACTTCTCTATTTTAACCGCACACGACTTGTATTCCGGGGTCCCTGTGATCGGGTCTTTGTGCTCTGATGTGAGCAGGTTTGAAAGCGCTTCAGGAAAATGAAACGTAAGAAATACATT
>MNYV01000002.1 GCA_001873285.1 Nitrospirae bacterium CG2_30_53_67 | reverse complement strand
GTTGTATGGGCGGAGGAATCGGGAAACCGGGGAGGCAGAGCCTATCAATATCAAGCTCAGAATTCTTTTTCGTACAGGCTGTCCAGCAGGTCAAAATATTTCCGCGTGATGATCTTTCTTCGGAGCTTCATGGTGGGGGTGAGTTCGCCGTTCTCCTGGCTGAGTTCATGGTCGAGGAGTGCAATCTTCTTGAGCTGCTCAAAGCCGGCCATGTCTTTCATCTTCTCTTGAATCCGATCGAGGAGGAAATCGTAAATCCTAAGATCATGGATCATCTCCTGATGAGTATTGAACGCAACTCCACGGGCGCCCCAATACTCGCTCAGGATGTTGAAGTCCGGCGCCACAAGTCCCGTGAGGTATTTCCTCCCGTCACCGTAGACCATGACCTGACTGATGTACTTGTCCGATATCAGGAGGTTTTCGATATTCTGCGGAGCGACATTCTTGCCGCCGGACGTGATGATGATATCCTTCTTCCGGTCTGTGATCGTGATGAAACCTTCCTCATCCATCATCCCGACGTCCCCTGTATGCAGCCACCCGTCTGCATCAACGGCCTCGCGTGTCGCTTCCTCGTTTTTGAAATACCCTTTCATGACCGAAGGACTGCGTGTCAGGATTTCACCATCCTCGCTGATCCTGACCTCGACACCGGGAAGGGGTTTTCCAATAGTTCCGAACCTGATCTGATCATGCCGGTTGGCCGAGATCACCGGTGAACTTTCGGTCAAACCGTATCCTTCCACAATGGTCACGCCTGCGGCATAAAAAAACTCTGCAATCTCTTTTGAGAGCGGCGCCCCACCGGAGACAAAATACCGCAGCCGGCCTCCCAGCCTCTCTTTGATCTTCTTGAACACCAGGTGGTCCGCAACGGCATAACGCAGACGGAGTAAAGAGGGGCCTCTATCCCCCTGCAAACGATAAGGAGCCAGCCTCTTTCCAACATGGATTCCCCAGAAAAAGATCTTCCGGCGGATCTTCGGGCCTTGATGCACCTTCTCCAGAACCCGTGCATACATCTTCTCAAAGAGCCTTGGAACCGAGATCATAAGCGTTGGGCGAACCTCTTCCATGTTATCGGCCACCTTGTCAATCCCTTCGGCATAGGCGATGGTTATGCCGTGGAAGATCATAAAGAACTGTCCGACGGTCCTTTCGAAGACGTGGCTTAATGGGAGGAAGGAGAGGCAGGTGTCTTCATCCGATACCGGGACCACGCAGTCCGCCGCATCGCAGTTAAAAAGAATATTTTCATGCGTCAGCATCACCCCCTTGGGTTCGCCGGTGGTTCCTGAGGTATAGATAATCGTGGCCGTATCCATAGGACCGGTCCTCTGTGTATGCTCGTCATAGAGGCCGGGTTGAGCAAGGAAGAGTTCTTTCCCTTTCTCCAAAAGATTTTCAAATTGCATGACGCCCGTATCCTCTAAACGATCCATGACCACGATTTTTTCAAGATACGACAGGTCATCAAACACGGCCTTGAGTTTCTGAAGCTGTTCTCCGGTCGAGACAATCACCACTTTGCTCTCGGAGTTGTTCAGGATATAGGCAATCTGTTTGGGGGTGCTGGTCGGATAGATGGGAACCGTGACCGCCCCTTCTGAAAGGATCGCGAGATCGGAGATGGGCCACCCAGGTCTGTTCTCGGACAAGAGGGCCACGCGGTCCCTTTTTTTTACGCCGATCGTGGACAGGCCGAGGGCGAAACGGCATACCGATTCCCCGAACTCCCTCCAGGTGATCGTCTGGTAGCGCCCCATGATCTTGTACATGAGGGCGGTTTTGTCCCTGTACTGGTCCACGCATTTTTGAAAACGTGAATGAAGTGTGTCGTTCATATTTTTGCCCGTGCCGCTATTTTTCAAATCTCAAATTTCAAATTTGAAATTTCTTTTATTCATGACCCAGCACTTTTTTCAGCTCCTCAGTCAGAAGCGGAACAATGGTAAAAAGATCTCCGACGATGCCGTAATCAGCCTTCTGAAAGATCGGCGCACCGGGATCGGAGTTGACGGCGACAATGGTGCGGGATGTCCCCATGCCGGCCAGATGCTGCACGGCCCCCGATATCCCGCAGGCGATATAGAGCTTGGGGTTGACGACCTTTCCGGTCTGACCGACCTGATCGCTATGGGGCCGCCAGCCCGAATCCACGGCCACCCTGGATGCCCCCACGGCGCCGCCCAAAACCCCGGCGAGCGTTTCGAGGATCTTGAAGTTTTCGGCATTCTTCATCCCCCGCCCTCCGGAGACAATCACTTCGGCCTCGGTCAGATCAACCTTCCCCTGCTTTTCATGAATCACTTCCTTCACTTTCGTTCTGATGCCGCCGACCTGCGGGACCACTTTTTGCGCTACGGCGCTTCTCGGCGGATTCAATTCAATGAGGGAAACGACATTGGGCCGGATCGTTGCAAACTGCGGTGACTCGCCTCCGGCCTGCACCTTTGCAACAGCCTTGGCGCCGTAGACGGGCCGGAGAGCCGTGAGGGTTTCATTTTCCAAGCCGATCTCCGTACAGTCGGCCAAGAGCCCGGTCCCCAGGCGGGCGGCGAGACGGGGGGCGAGGTCCCTGGCCAGAATCGAATTTCCCATCAGGAGGATGGCAGGCTTTCTCTCCTGGATGAGACCTGACAGGGCTGAAACATACCCATCCGTGGAATACGGCGTGAGCCTTGGATCCTCCAGGAGGATGACCCGGTCCGCCCCGTATTTTCCGAACTCGGAAGCAACCGCATCGAGTCCGCTCCCGGCCAGGACCACGGAGAGTTCTTGGCCTGTCTGATCGCCGAGGCGCCGGCCGGCTGAGACGGCCTCAAACGAGACTTTCTTGACCTTCCCGTCCTTGATTTCGCCGATGACCATGACCCCGCTCATGATGTCCTCCCTACTTGAAAATCCACCAGTTCAGAATGCTTTCATTATGAGTCAGTTCTGCATAGGTCCCGATTCCGAGGAGGATCACGTAGATGATCAGGATGCCGAGCAGGATATCCGGCCCGTAACGTTTCCAGAAAGAGTGATCCTGGTTCTCTTCCGTCTCCCTGACCCCGGTCGTGCCTTCATTTTTTCCCATATCTCCTCTCCTTCTATCCTGTATCCCTGTTTCCTTCTGTTGGTTTCCCCCTGTCCCCTATCTACTGTCTGCTATCTACTGTTCTTTACAGCGCCTTGGCCTCTTCCTTGAGAAGCCTGACCAGTTCCTTGACCGCATCTTTAGGCTCACCCGGAATGACCTTGCCGCCTTTCCGTTCGGCGGGCAGTGAAAGAGAAAGAAGTTTCTGTTTTGCCCCCTTCTCTCCAACCTCATCCGGAGAAATCCCGGCGGACGCGGCATCCATCACCTTGATCTCCTTCTTCTTGGCCTTCATGATTCCCGGGAGTGATGCATAACGCGGTTCATTCAATCCCTTCTGCGCGGTAACCAGGGCAGGAAGGGGAAGCTCGAGCGCCTCTTTGCCCCCTTCCACCTCCCGTTCCACGGTGATGCTCTTCCGGTCTTCGGAGAGATCGAGTTTTGTAATCACCGTGGCCTGCGGGATTCCCAGAAATTCCGCCAGGGCCGGCCCCACGAATGAGGCATCATCATCCACGGCCTGCTTGCCGCAGAGGATGAGATCATATTCCATGCCTGAGATGACCTTGGCAAGGAGTTTGGCCGTTGTGTATGGATCGGATCCCTCGAAGGCGACGTCCTTGAGATGGATCCCCCGGTCCGCCCCCATGGCGAGTGCGGTACGGACGGCCTCAGCCGCTCGGTCCGGACCCATTGAGATCACAATGACCTCCCCTCCGGCCTTCTCCTTGATTCGCAGGGCCTCTTCCACGGCATATTCGTCATAGGGATTGACCACATAGGTCAGATCCGCCGTGTCGATCTCTCTTCCGCTGGACGCGATCCTGATCCGGGCCGCCGTATCCGGCACCTGTTTGACGCAGACAATGATCTTCATGATCCTCCTCTCGAATTAGGCCGTCGGCTTTCAGCTTTAAGGGTCTTCTCCAAATTAGTGGATAAGAAGGATTCGAGGGTTGAAGAGCTATAGGGTTCTAGGAATCAAGGGGTCAAGGGTTCAAGTGAACCCCGTTAGAGAGACGAGCTCTCTAACGGGGTGAAATACTGAAACGCAAGCAAAATCTCCAGAGAAAAACACTGGAACCCTTGAACCCTAGGACCCTCGACCCCTTATGTTTTTAGCACTTCACTTGACCCCTGGAATCCTTGACCCCTTGAACCCTTATGTTTCCACCCACTCTTTTGGAGATGATCCGCTTTTAATAGCCGCAGATGAATTTTTTACTTTGCCGTGATCAGTACCTCCCTTTCTTAAGCACGTCCCTTGCAATCACCAGATGCTGGATCTCGTTGGTCCCCTCAAAGATCCGGTTGATCCGGGAATCCCGGTAAAAACGTTCAATGGGCATGTGGGTCATGTATCCCATGCCCCCGTGGATCTGCATGGCGCGGTCCACGATCCAGTCCTGCCATTCGGTGCAGAGAAATTTGACCGTTGCAGACTCCCGGCTGAATTTCTCCCCCCGGTCGGCCATGGACGCCGTGCGATAAACCATGCTCTCCATGGCGTAGATCTTCGCCGCCATCTCGGCGAGATAGAACTGAATGATCTGCTGATCCGCGATGGGTTTGCCGAACTGCCGGCGTTCCTGCGCATGCCGCACCGAAAGATTGAGCATCTCCTTCCCGGCCCCTACGGCCGCGGCGCCCAGCCCCAGCCTCCCATAGCCCAGGGTCGCCATGGCGTTTTTAAACCCATCCCCTGACTTTCCCAGCACATGGGAACGGGGTATCCGCATGTTTTCAAAAATCAGTTCCGCCGTATTGGAGCCCCGAATCCCCATCTTTTTTTCCAGGGTCCCCACGGTGAAACCGGGGGTGTCGGTGGGGACAATGAATGCGGTGATCCCTCCCCTTCCGCCTTTCCCAGGATCGGTAGCAGCGTACAGGATCATGATGTCGGCGATCCCCCCGTTGGTGATCCAGATTTTGCTCCCGTTGATGACAAAGTCGTCTCCATCCTCCACGGCGGTGGTGCGGATGCTTCCCGCATCGGAACCGGCGCCGGGTTCGGTCAGGGCGAATGCCCCGAGCTTCTCCCCTCTGGCCATCGGAACCAGAAATTTCTGCTTCTGCTCCTCGGTCCCATCCAGCAGGATCGGCATGCACCCGATGCTCTGGTGTGCGGCGATGGTGATGGCGAAGCTCGCGCACCCATGGGAGAGTTCCTCCATCATGATGCAATAACCCACCTCGCCGAATCCGCTCCCTCCATAAGCCTCCGGGATCGCGATCCCCATCAGGCCGTTTTCCACCCCTTTTTTAAGAAGCTGAGCCGGAATCTCCTCTTTCCTGTCGATCTCAGCCGCGAGAGGCCTCACCTCCTGATCCGTGAACTTTCTCACCATCTCCCGGATCATGCGCTGCTCTTCGGTCCATTCAAAGTCCATGTTCATCTCCAGGCCGTGAGCCATTTTTATTGCCGATAACCAAAGAAGATGAACTCGTAAAAAGTCTAAAAACTTTTTACGAGACCATCAAAAAAGATTCTGTTTAAAACGGATAGGCCCCCTTTTCGATGGTTTTGCCCGAGACGGCGGTCAGGATCTCATCATCGTTCCGGTCGATCATTCGGCTGTTCTTCCGGACCCTGCGCCAGGCGAAATTGCAGAAGGTCCTGCATATATTGATCTCATCCGAGGCCTTGTCCGCGCCCTTCTCCTTGATGGCGGAGCTGACCCTCGATATCACACAGGTCATGACATAGAGATCCATGACCATCTCTGCGATCCGTTCCAGGACGAATTCTTTCTCAACGATTTTCTTTTTATAACGGCGGATCACCTTCTCGGCGACCTCGGATAGATGCCGTGTATATTCTTCCACACGGCTGTATTCATCCTCCAGCAGATGTTCGGCCAGCGTGATCCGGTCTCCGGCCAGGGAGGTGATCTTTTTCACGGCATAATCCGCAAGCTGTCCGAAGTTGTGCAGGGGGTCCTGAATGGCCTTGGCCACCTCCTTGAGGACCTCACCCGGCCTCTGAAGCCCGGAGAGGGCGATGAAAAGACGGAGGATCTCGTTGGTCCCTTCAAAGATCATATTGATGCGGGAATCCCTCAGGAAACGCCCATGGGGGTATTCCTCCATGTAGCCGTTCCCGCCCATGATCTGGAGGGCATCGTTGATCAGCTCCCACAACCGTTCGGTGCAGAAGACCTTGGAAACGGCGGACTCCATGGAAAAGTCCACGTCCCCGCGGTCCACGAGGCCGGCGGTCATGTAGGTGACACTCTCCATGGCATAGGTGTTCACGGTCATGCGGGCGATTTTCTCCCGGATCATCTCGAATTCGGAGATCTTCTTTCCGAACTGTTCCCGCTCCCCGGCATGAGACAGCGATGACTGGATCATGGTCCGTGCTGCGCCCACGCATCCCGAGGCCAGCCCCAGGCGGCCCGAGTTCAGGATCTCCATGGCCGTCTTGAATCCGTTCCCTTCCTGCCCCAGAAGGTTCTCCACCGGGACCTTGACATTCTCAAAGATCACCGGCGTGGTGGAGGACCCCCGGATTCCCATCTTCTTCTCTTCAGGTCCGATGGTGATCCCGTCCAGATCCCTGGTCACAATCAAGGCGGAGATCCGGTTCTTCTTCGCCCCCTTCACGAGAACCTCTGTCTGGGCGAAGACCGTATATAAATCCGCGATGCCCCCGTTGGTGACCCACTGCTTGGATCCGTTTAAAATATAATGGTCCCCCTTGCGCACGGCCGTGGTTTTCTGGCTCTGGGCATCGGACCCGGCGCCGGGCTCTGTCAGACAAAAGGCCGCAATCCATTCTCCGGAGGCCAGTCTCGGAAGGTATTTCTTCTTCTGATCCTCAGTGCCATAAAGGAGAATTCCTTTGAGCCCGATGGACTGATGCCCGCCCACGGTCACGGCGACCGAGGCGCTGGTCCTGGAGAGTTCCTCGATCACCCTGCAATACCCCCGCTGGGAGAGTGAGAACCCCCCGTACGCTTCGGGGATGACCATCCCCATGAGTCCCAGTTCGGATAACCCCTTCATCACATCCTTGGGGATCCGTTTTTCTCTGTCGATGACATCCGGTTTGATTTTATCCCTGCAGAACTTGGCTACGGAGTCAATGACCATGTTGAGGCTTTCCCTCTCCTCCCCTTGAAGATGGGGAAAAGGAAAAACGATGTCCTCCTCGATCTTCCCTTCGAACAGGGCCTTGCAATAGCTTCTCTGCTCTACATGGGCCATAAGGCGCTCCTTATAAATAAACGTTCAAAGGGTTTGAACGTTTTGAAGAGTCATCAACCTCCGGCAAAGCTGGATGCTTGACGTTTGCCGGCCCCTCAAAGGGGCCTATTCGTAAAAAGTTAAAAACACCCTCCCCTTAACCCCTCCCCTCCTCCCCTTACTACAAGGGGGTCTCCCCCTCTTATTTAAGAGGGGGTCGGGGGGAGTTATCCCTCTGACGGGTGCAAGGGGGAGTTAGAGGTAAAGCATTTCGGTTAACCGCATACACCCGGCATGGTCAACCTCTGGGAGTCCCCCTTTTTTAATTTTCCGGGTAGAAGAGCTCTTTCTTCTCGGCCATCTTCACGATCAAATCCGCCGGCTTGAAACGATCCCCGAATCTCCCGGCAAATCCTTCGAGGTCTTTCCGGATCTTCTCCATGCCGATTTCGTCTGCATATCTGAGCAGGCCGCCTCGGAACGGCGGGAAACCGGTTCCGAAGATCATCCCGGCATCCACGACCGAGGGCCGGTCCGCGATCCCTTCGGACAAGATCATGGCCGCCTCGTTGATCATGGTGAGAATGAGCCGTCCGGAGATCTCCTTTTCCAAGAGAGGGGGGCTGCCCTTGCGGATTCCGGAAATCAGGCCGAGAGTCTCCTGTGCCACGAACCGCTCTCTCCCTTTATAGGCGTAAAACCCCTTGCCGTTTTTCTTGCCGAGCCGTCCGGCCTCCACCATCTTGGACAGGATCACAGAGGGGCGCATCCGATCTCCATAGGCCTGGTGCAGGATCCCGGCGACCTTCATGGCAACATCCAGACCGATCTGATCGAGAAGGATAAAGACCCCCATGGGCATCCCGAAATGGAGCATCAGCCGGTCGATGGTCTTGATCTCCACGCCGTCTTCAAGCAAAAGCGCCCCTTCGTTCAGGTAAGGCATCAAAATCCGATTGACCAGGAATCCTTCCCGGTCCTTGACCACGATCGGGGTCTTTCCCAGCTTCTTCCCGAGCGCCACAATCGCAGCCACGGTCTCATCCGAGGTCAGATCCCCTCGGATCACTTCGACCAGGGGCATCTTGTCCACCGGGTTGAAGAAATGCATCCCCACGACCTTGTCCGGATGTTCGGAGGCCTTGGCCAGTTCGGTCACGGAAAGCGAGGAAGTGTTGGTGGCGAAGATCG
>MNYV01000001.1 GCA_001873285.1 Nitrospirae bacterium CG2_30_53_67 | reverse complement strand
TCCTACGACAAGAGCATCGATGGCGCCCACCATAGTTTCCTATATGATGGGAACTGGTCCTATCCCATTGATCCTCCGGGTAGTAATGTGGTTGATTCCCTGGCGGAAGATATCAATAATTTCGATGTGATGGTGGGGAGGTACTGGGACACGGATGGATTCTTCTACGGTTATGTTCGTACTGGAGGTGTTTTTAACATCCTGCATGCCCCCGGTTCCGGTAATACCTTGGCCGAAGGTATCAACGACGCCGGAAAGATTGCGGGAACCTACGGCGACGCAAATGGAACCCACGGTTTCTTGTATAATGGCGGATCCTATTCCACGTTTGACATCCTGGGCAGCAGTGAGACGAGGTTTACGGATATCAATAACGCGGACAAGATCGTGGGAAGGTATATGGACAATGGGATCTATCATAGTTTTATATATAATGGGACCTATTCCATGATAGCAGTCCCCGGCGCCACGGAAACCCGGGTGATTAAGATCAATGATGCCGATCAGATTGTCGGAACATACTATGACGGCAGCGGGATGCACGCTTTTATCGGAACGCCTGTTGTGCCGGAGCCTTCCACCATCTTCCTCTTTGGAAGCGGATTGATCGGATTGATCAGCTTTAAACGCAATTTGTTTCTGAAGAGAGAGGCGCCACACGGATCACGCGGTCCTCGGTGACAATAATGGGGATCGTCACGTCATGGTTTTCTGAAGGGATCTCAGGCGCAATCTGCACCTCAAAGGCCAGGCCGATCCGGACGGCATCCTCCCGCACGGATTCAAAAAGCCGGTCATAATATCCGGCCCCGTAGCCAAGCCGGTTCCCTTGATCATCGTAACCCACGCAGGGCGTCAGGACCAGATCCACCTCCGTACAGGGGATGTCCCTGAAGATCCCATCCCTGGGTTCCGGGATTCCCATGTAGCCGGGGACCAGATCGCGCTCCGGGTCGAGGATGTCGGTCAGCGCAAGACGTTTCTCCGGAATGAGTGTCTTGGATGCAAGCACGCGTTTGCCATGCTTCAGGGCATGGGCCATCAGGTCACGGGTCATCACCTCGCTTCGGAAATCCGCATAGATAAATACCGAACGGGCGGCATCGTATTCCGGCAGGGAAAGGACCCTTTCCATGATCCTTGCGCTCTTGTCCCTCCGCTCCTGCCGTGTGAGGGAGTCCCTTTTTTTTAGGATTTCTTTTCTGAGCGCCGCCTTATCCATGATCATTTCTTCTTTATCTTTACAAAGAGCCGGTCGAGGATTCCTGCCGTCTCGGCGACCACGCCGGACCCGGCATCATAGGGTGAGATCCCCTTGAGGTCGGCATCGATCACCGTCCGGTCAAAAGAGAGGGCGCCCAGGAATTCATCGTCTGAAAACTCTTTCTTGAGAAAGGCAAGTTCTTCCGGGTTTGAGACCTTGTTCCCCACGACGAAGATGGATTTTATCCCCAAATCATGCGCCATGCGCCGGACATCGGAGGCGGTCTGCAGGCTTCTCTTGCCCGGTTCGACCACGACGATGAAGGCATCCACGCCGCCGGTGGTGCCGCGGCTTAAATGTTCGATCCCTGCCTCCATATCGAGGATGACCACCTCATGACTTTGTAGGATCAGGTGGGAAAGAAGCCGCTTAAGGAAGACCCCTTCGGGGCAGTAACAGCCGGCCCCTCCCTTCTTGGCCCGCCCGAGGGTGAGGAGACGGATATGATCCTTCTTGAGTGAATAGGTTTCAGGAATGTCGCTGACCACGGGATTGAGTTTGAAGATCCCGCCCAAGGCGCCCGGCTTCGCGCCTGTGCGTTCCTCGATCAGATGGGACATCTCGGCAATCGGCTGGACGTGCCTGATCTCTTCCTGTGTAAAACCAATGGCCGAGCCCAGATTGGCGTCCGGGTCCGCGTCCACGGCAATGACTGAGAATCCCTGGTTCGAGAGGAGCCGAGCCAGAGTGCCGGCAAGGGTCGTCTTGCCTACGCCGCCTTTTCCGGAGATTGCGATTTTCATAAAATATCGTACCCCAGCTTTTTGGATAATTCCATGCCTGCGTTTAGGACCAACGAAACCAGCTCGTTTTGGATTCTGGTTTCTGGAAGACGATGCGCAGGCCCTGAGATCGAAAGCCCGGCCACCACATTCCGGGTATAGTCCCGGACCGGTGCGGCAATGCACTTGACCGATTCTTCAAATTCCTCATTGTCGATGGCATAGCCCCGGCGCCGGATCTCATCGAACTGGCGGAGCAGCGCCTCTTGATCCGTGACCGTCTTGGTTGTGTAGGGTTTAAAATGGATCTCCTGGAAAAACGATGAGATCTCCTTTTCGGACTTGTAGGCAAGCAGGACCTTTCCAATGGAAGTGCAATAGGCCGGCAGGACTGCACCCAGCCTGGAGACGACCCGCACCGACTTGGTGGTCTCTTCCACATCAATATAAATGACCTTGCCCCCCTTGAAGACGCCTATGGATACGGTCTCATTGCAGGATGCAACCAGGTCCCTAAGAATTTCCTTGGATTGACTGGTCAGACCGCAGTGCCGCTGAAACGCCTTCCCGAGCTTCAGGGGCTTGATGCCCAAACGGTAATTCCCCGAGATCTTGTTCTGTTCAATATAACCGTGCATCTCCAGCGTTGCCAGAAGCCGGAACACGTTGTTCTTGTGGAGGTTCAGCCTCTTTCCCAGTTCGGTCACACCGAGTTCCGCGTCATCTTCCGTAAAGGACTCGAGAATATTCAGGGCATTGGAAACGCATCGGATCATGTAGTCTTGTTTTTCTTTCTGCATAGGGTGTTTTCACTTTTTTTACAGGGTTTGAATAGTGAAGGAAGTTTAGTGGCCCTATTCGTAAATACGGTGGCATTCGAGTGCCGTAGGGCGGTCGGATCAAAGTTCCGCTCCTTGCGGTGTACCAGAGGGGTACGCCTCAGTCGCGCGCCTTGATGAGACCACCCTACGACCCTCTCGGTACTTCACCATATTTACGAACAGGACCACTTGGCTTTACATCTCGTGAAATACATCCGGAGATTATAATATTATGATGCCAAAAATATATAACACCGTTCTATTTGTGTCAAGTTGTTTTTTCTGCCACTCACGGATCTTGAATGAACCTTCTTCTGGACATTTCATAGCTGCCGAGGTCCGGCCCCTCCAGCTACAAAAAACATTCTCTAAGATATTCTTAATGATTTCTCCGCTTTTTTCGCGACTTTTGGGTCTGAGAGGTTACTAATCCATTAATCAGCGGGACATATTCTGTGGATTCGAACGGTAAACTCAAACTGGGTGATTACAGTACCGGATATGTTAGTGCTGATGGTTCTTCAATTATTAATGAATGCCTTATCGGGCATGGATTTCCTCCCTGTCGAATTTGTATCGTGCAGGGAGTTTTACTTTGAATTTGTTAAAGATCGTATCGAGGATTCGTTCCTTATGAGGCTTGACGACTGCAACGTGCTCCTTGCCGAACATCTTCATGATTTTCTTCATTTCCTCTTTGTCTTTTATCTCAACAATGACTTTCATCATACTCCTCCCCCTATTCCGCAGGACTCGGTGCACGATCGTATTGAATGCGTCCCCGACTTTTTTATTATATCCATTATCAGACGCATTTCAAGGGTTTTCTTGTCTGGAATTCCGGAGGGACCCACCATACTTCATTCCGATCACACTTGAACCATTGATAAATTCCGGGGGCACTTTAATTAACGGATCATCTCCAAAAGAGTGGGTGAAAACATCAGGGGGCAAGGGGTCAAGGATTCCAGGGGTCAAGTGAAGTGCTCAAACACTACAAGGAGTTAAAGGAAGGGCCCCAGTCTTATCAATTATGCTTGGAGATTTACAAATTGCGAATTGGAGACACAAGTATTACTCGCTGGAGATCTTGGTTATATCAGGGATGAGAAGTTAATGAGACTCAAGAGGGATATCGAGGAGGTT